>NZ_JBGLYU010000089.1:0-4317 GCF_047304235.1 Variovorax sp. Varisp36 | reverse complement strand
AAAAAAACCCCCCCCCCCCCCCCCCCCCCCCCCCCCCCCCCCCCCCCGCTGCCCGGGGGGGGCCCGGGGGGGGGGCCCCCCCCCCCCCCCCCCCCCCGGGGGCGCCCCCCGAGGGCGACGCTCAGTCGCCCTTGCTGCGCGACCAGATCAGGTTGTGCGCGCCGTCCTCGCCTTCGACCAGGCGGGCATAGATGGTCGCCGGGAACGACGGGTCATCCAGCGTCACCGACAGGTAGGGCCGATCCGCCTTGCTGACCTTCTTCCACGCCGCGCCGATCTCCAGGCCGTTGCCGGCGATGACGCGGAAGTCAGGGGCGTTTTCGCTCGTCTTGTCGCTGGCGGCGATCTTGACCTTGACATTCAAGGTCAGGGTGCGAACCGTGCCGGTGTAGCCGTTGCCCGAAGCGGTGAAGTTACCAATGGTGCTCATGATGAAGTCCTTTCGAGGTTGATCCAGGTCCGCGCCGATCGCGGCCTTGGCGTGATCCGGACGGCGCGGGGCCGGGCGCGCCGCACCCCAGGCGAAGCAGGGGCCGCAGCGCAGCGAAGGACCGGAAGGCACGAGAAATTTGCCTCGCGAGGAATCTGCGCAGCAGAGGGGAAATTTGTCGGGCCGCACGGTTGCGGCGAGGAAGCCCGAGGCGAAACGAAACGAAGAGCAGCGCCGCCGTGCCCGCGCCAGGATTCACGGCAAATACAAGGCCGTGGGCGTGGACCTGTTCTCGCAAAGGACGCATGAGCCTGGTACCCGCTCGAAGCAACAGCATTCCGGCATGGACCCGCCCGCACCCGAACGCCAAAGTAGCCGCCTCGCGAAGACCAGAAAGAACGCACCGCCGCATCGCAGCGGCATGGAAGTCGGCATCGGCGAAATGGAAGGGCATGGCGGACGGCCTGTCGAAGAAGGCCTCCGTCGTTCACGGTGGCCTGCCGCCAGCGTCGAGGACGACGCTGCATTCCGGAACCCAGCGCAGCCAAGCCTGTCGTGAACCCGCTCCGCCCATCGGCGGGGCGCACTCCCGGAAGGTCTCAGCGGCGCAGCCGCTGGATGTCAAAACGCGCGCGGCACACCTGCCGCGCGCGTCGCGCCGATTCAAAAGCCCCGGCCCGAAGGCCGGGGCTCATGTTCACGCAGTAGCGTGCTCGCCCTCTTTGGCCACCGCCTCGATGCTGCCACGGCCTACGGCTTCGGCCCTGACCTCACTCTCCGGCACGACACGCGTTGCCGCTTCGGCTGCGACAGCAGCGTCCTGCCCCCCGAACATCACAGGCAACCAGCCCGTTCCCACTGCCAGCCGCTCGGCTTCGCTCGCGATGTCGGCCTTCTTGAGCTTGCCCAGCCGCTTCACCTGATCGGGTGCGAACGCCTGCACCGCTTCCAGTGCCTTGGCTTTCGAGACATGCTCGAAATAGCCCGCAGCGGTCGGCGTCCACCAGTCGTGCATGTCGAGGTTCACCGCCCGCGCGAGCGCGGCGGCAGGCACTTCCTCTTCGCGCGAGGCCAGCACGCTGACCGTGGAGGCCACGCACACCGCCAGCAGCGACAGCAGTTCCTGCTGCGGCAAGGTCAGCAGTTCGGCGAACAGTGTTTCCGAGTTGTCGGGCAGGCGATCGGCCCACGCCTGTCGAACCT
The DNA here is from genome assembly GCF_047304235.1 of Variovorax sp. Varisp36. NCBI lineage: Bacteria > Pseudomonadati > Pseudomonadota > Betaproteobacteria > Burkholderiales > Comamonadaceae > Variovorax > Variovorax sp. Varisp36. The sequence continues at coordinate 2,684 of NZ_JBGLYU010000089.1, read as the reverse complement.
TCGTCATCCCGATGGCTGCGAGCGACTGCGCCACGTCCGGCGCATGCAGTCCCAACCCGTCCTGCGGCGTGGCGCTGATATCGACCGGCGAGCCGCCCGAGCCGTAGCTGTCCACAATCACACGCATAGCGAGACGATGCACCAAGGCCACCAGCGCGACCTGCGGGTGCCGCGCCACCTCGGCCTGCAAGGCGGCGGTGCGGTGCGCGCTCAGGCGCTTCGCCAGCTTCTCCGAAATGCCGGGCTTGGCCGGTCCGTCGCTATCGACCGGGTTGCTGCCCGCTCCGCCCTCTTCCTGCCGCGCCTGCTCCCGCAAGACCTTGGCCTGTTCCTCGCGCAGCAAGCCGCGATGCACGACCACGCCTCCCATGGGATCGAGCGACACCACGGCCCCGGCCAGCGCCACCACGGCGGGCGAGTATTCGACCAGCCTCTGCTCGATGGCGTCCAGCTCGTTGCCGAGCTCGTCCATTTCCTCCTGCAGCGCCTGCGCCTGTTCGTCGGTCATGTCCGCGTTCTCGTCGTCCAACCGCGCCTGCAGCTTCGCCTGTTGGTCTTCGAGCTTGGCGATTCGCTTGGCCTCGGCCTTGCAGGGTTCGCGCCGCGCGCTGCGCGCGCGTTGGAACTGGTACAGATCGGAGGACGCGACACGCGGCGCGGCATCCACCCATGCCCAGCCTTCGGCCCGCACCTGCTCGACGGTCGGTGCAAGCCTGTCGCGCGCCAGCGCATCCAACAGCGCGCCATCGGTCAGGAAGATGCCGCTTTGCTCGTCCGCGAACAGGTCGCGGCGCACCCCGCCGCCCGCCTGCTCGTAGGCTTCCACCCCCACGAAGCGCGCCACCGCACCGCGGCTGGCGTCGATCTCGTCGCAGGTCAGATGGTCGCGCAGCGCCTCCGGGCTGCGCTGCCATTGCGGCGAGTCGTAGAACGCAGCCTCCTGCGCCGCATGGTCGTCGGTGATGGCGAGCGCCATCAACTGCTCCAGCGTCACGGCCTGCGTCCCAAAGTCGGCCAGCAGGCGCGGCGAGACGTTGGCGAGCTTCAGGCGCCGCTGCACCACTAGAGGCGTCACCCCGAAATCGGCCGCGATGTCCTCCACCGGACGGCCCTCGGCCACGAGGTCTTTCCAAGCGAACAGTTCTTCGATGGGTGACATGGCCTCGCGCTGCACGTTCTCGGTCAGACTGACAGTTCGGGCCGCATCATCCAGCACCAGCAGGCAATGCACCTCGTGATCCTTCGCCAGTTTGCGGCGCTTGACCAGTAGCTTGAGCGCAGCCAAGCGCCGCCGCCCGGCCACCACCTCGTAGTGCTCGCCATCGGGTGCGGCGACCACGGTGAGGTTCTGAAGCAAGCCGACGCGGGCAATGCTCGATGCAAGTTCGGGAATCGATGTGGCGCCGCTCTTGCGCACATTGCGGCTCGAAGGCCGCAGCTTGGACAGCGGGATCGGCAGCAGTTGCTGCGAGGCCGCGACGGCGGCAGCGCCGCCCGTAGTAACCGCCACGGCATTGGTTTCTTGAAAGGTAGTGGTGTTCATGGTGTAGCTCCAATCGGAAAAACGGAAAGACGTAAAACTTGGGAATCGATAGAGGGGCTGCACGCCCCTCCCAGCTCGGAGTTCAGGCCTTGAGCTGGCGCATGCCATCGGCCAGCAGCCACAGGGCCCGGTTCAGCCGCAGGTTCTGGTCGATGCCCTGCACGGGCCGCGTGCTTTGGCGGCGCCCGTTGCTGGCGCGGGCGCGCAGGCCGCCCTTGATGAGGTTTTCCTGCGTGCGGTTGAACACGCTCCACAGGTCGCGGCGCTCGTCGTCCGTGCGGCGCGGCATCAGGATTTGCGCTTCCGTGATGGGTGCGGGCTTGTCGGGGTCGTCGTACTTGAGGGTCAGCGCGGCGCGGGCGAACACCTCGGATTCCCCGGCGTCCAGCGTGATGGCTTGCATGGATTCACGCGATTCCTGGGCCTGCCCGAAGCCCTCCAGCACGGCATAGGCGCCTTCGATCACATGGCCCGCCACATCGCCCTTGTGGGGCACGCGCACATCGGCCACGGTGTCGCCGCACACCAGCCCGTTGCTGCACACGAAGCGGAACATGCCCGCCAGCATCTGGTAGCTGCTGGTGCCGTCATGGGAGTTCAGCAGGATGATTTCGTTGGCCTCGCGGCCGTTGATCTGGCTGGCGTGGCGCAGCCGGATCATGTGCTTGGTGAAGTCGCGCCGCCCCTCCTGCCGCACGCGGGTCTGACACACCATGAAGGGCTCGAAGCCCTCCCCTCTGAGTTCCCCCAGCACGCTGGCCGTGGGGATGTAGCTGTAGCGCTCAGAGCGGCTGCCGTGCGGGGCCTGCGCGAAGATGGACGGGGCCGCGGTCCGTATCTGCTCATCCGACAAGGGATGTTCCGAGCGCAGCACCGGCGAGTGGTTCGCGAAACGGGACGCAAGTTGCATGGTGATTTCTCCTAACGAAGTTGGCTGTTGAAAAAAGCCTCACCGGATTCCTAGATTCGGAGCCCTCTTCGGGTCTTCCGGTGGGGTCGGCACGAAGAACCCGGTTGGCCTCGTTGCCACCGTCTTTCCTGAGTTCATCGCCCGCGGCCCAAGGAGCGCGCGCCGGGGCGCCGTCAAGGAGCGCCAGGCCGTGTCCTCGCCTTCGGCTGCGGGCCGCACCAGCCCTCGCGC
>NZ_JBGLYU010000088.1:0-5008 GCF_047304235.1 Variovorax sp. Varisp36 | reverse complement strand
ACCTACGACGAAGACGGCAACCTGCAGACGCACACGCGCGCGGATGGCAGCCGTGTGCACTACGAGTACGACAGGCTGCACCGGCTCACCGGCATCCGCGATGCCGAAGGCGGCGTGTGGAAGCGCGACTACGACGCGCAAGGCCACCTCACGGAAGAGATCGATCCGCTGGGGCACAAGACCGAGTACGCCTACGACAAGGCCGGCCGACCCGTGCGAATCACCGATGCAAAGGGCGGCACGAAGCTGATGAGCTACACGCCTCGCGGCCGGCTCGCGAGCCTCACGGACTGCTCGGGCAAGACCAGCCGCTGGACATACGACGATCGCGGCCGGCTCGCCACGGCTGTGGACCCTGCAGGCAACGTTACGCGCCATCTCTACAGCCTTCCGGAAGAAGACGCGGCGCTGCGTGCCGAAGGCAGCCTGCCGGGCCGGATCCACGAGATCGTCCTGGCCGACGGGACGCGCGAGCAGGCCCTGCGCGACCCCGAGGGGCGCTTGCTCGCGCACGTCGATGGGCTCGGGCGCCGCACGCGCTACAGCTACAGCCGCGCAGGACTGATCTCGGGGCGCACCGATGCCGAGGGGCATTCGCTCAGGTACCAGTGGGACCTGCTGGGCCGTCTCGTCGAATTGCGCAACGAGAACGGCAGCCGCCACAGCCTGCGCTATGACCCTGTGGGTCGGCTGCTTGACAAGACCGACTTCGCGCACCGGACCACGCGGTACCGCTACGAAGAAGGCACCGGCCGGCTCGTCGAGGTTGCGGCGGGCGGACGGGTAGTGCAACTGCAGGCCGATGCGATGGGCAGGATGACGCAGCGATCCGCGGGCAGCCAGGTCGAGCACTTCGCCTTCGACCGCAACGGACGCATGGTCGAGGCGTCCAACAGCGACGCGCGCCTGCAGTGGTTCTACGACCCGGCCGGTAACCTGACGCGAGAGCACCAGCACGATCTGCAGGCCGGTCGCACGGCGATATGGCAGCACCGCTACGACGCGCTCAACCAGCGCGTCGCCACGATCCGTCCCGACGGCCATACGACCCAGTGGCTCATCTACGGTTCGGGCCACGTGCACGGCCTGCTGCTCGACGGGCACGACATCCTCGGTTTCGAGCGCGACGATCTCCATCGCGAAGTGGTGCGCGAGCAGCGCAACGGCCTGACCCAGAAGCTGCGTTACGACAACGCAGGGAGGCGGCTGGAGCAGCAGGTCGTGCCGGGCCAGGCGAGCGCACCCGGCGCGCTGCAGCTGCAGCGCACCTACGGCTACGACAAGTCAGGGCAGCTGATCGCCATCGGTGACAGCCGTCATGGCAACCTCGACTACCGCTACGACCCCGTCGGCCGGCTCGTCGAGGCCAACGGCCGGCTCGGACGCGAGACCTTCGCCTTCGACCCCGCGGGCAACATCGTCGATCCCGACAGCACGGCCGGCGGCAGCCGGGCTCCCGTCTCCCCCTTGCTCGACAACCTGCTCAGGGCCTATGCCGGCGTGCGCTACCGGTACGATGAGCACGGCAACATGGTCGAGCGCGTGTGCAATGGCCGGGCGACCACCTTCGCCTGGGACGGTTTCGGCCGGCTGAGCTCCGCCACGGACGAAGATGGCACGCAAACCTCATTCGCTTACGACCCGCTGGGCCGCCGCATTTCCAAGCGTTCGCGAGACAGCATCACCCGGTTCGGGTGGGACGGCGACACGCTCGCCTTCGAGAGCACGCAGAGCTTTGCCGGAGAGCACGAGGAAGCAGGCCGAGGCTGGAGCGTGCACTATGTCCACGAGCCGCGCTCCTTCGCTCCGCTGGTTCAACTGCGCCAGGCGCATGCGATCGTGCCGGGCAGGACGCCCGACGTGCGAGAGCTCATGGCCGCCAACGGCGGCGCCTACGACATCGAGCAAGACCCGCTGTGGAACGGAGAACTCCAGCCCGGACAACGCAGCTTCGAAGACGACGAGGTTGCCTTCTACCAGTGCGACCACCTCGGCACGCCGCGGGACCTGACCGATCACGAGGGCCGCGTCGCCTGGTCGGCCCAGTACAAGGCCTGGGGCGAGGCGCGCGAAGTCATCAGCGAAGCGGGGCGACGTGCCGGCCTCTCGAACCCCATCCGGTTTCAGGGGCAGTACTTCGACGCCGAGACAGGGCTGCACTACAACCGCTACCGCTACTACGATCCGGCGAGCGGCCGGTATGTCTCGCCCGACCCGCTGGGACTCGCTGGCGGCCTCAACCTGTATGCGTACGTCGGCGGCAACCCCGTTCGCGGCATCGATCCGCTGGGGCTGGTCGACATCAACCTGTTTCCGCACAACGAGGCGATCCGCCAGTCGGCCGACAACATCCCGAGCCCGCCCGGCACGTTCACGGTCGGCTCCCACGGCAATCCGAACATCATGACCGACACCGCGCTCAAGGGCATCACCCCTGCGCAAATGGCGCAGCGGATCAAGGCGCATCCGTCGTATACGGAAGGCCAGCAGGTTCAGCTGATGTCATGCGAGACCGGCAAGGGAACGGACCCCTACGCACAGAAGCTGGCCAACGAGCTGAATGCGCCTGTCGTGGCTCCCGACAAGCTCCTGTGGATCTGGCCCCACGGCGCCTACAAGCCTGCCGGCCAGAAGGCCGACGGCACCATGGACACCGCAGATCCCGGCGTCTGGCATACCTTCAACCCCAAGTCATGAAGAACATCGATCTCAGGTTCGGCGCGAAGCTGGCAGTGCTTCTTCCTCTTCTTCTGAACCTCTCAGTCTCTTACGCAACGGAGAACCAAACCATGGACACGCCCGACGCTGCACCAGCCTCTGCTTCTTCGCCCATCTCGGGTGCGCAGTCCTACGCACTGACAGATGCGCAACGAGCCGAACTGATCACGAAGGCCGAGGCCGGTGACGTCGAGGCCGCGTTCCGTCTCTCGCTGTACTACACCTTCACGTCTTCTGACGACGTTCAGCGCATCCGCTGGTTGACGATCGCGGCCAAGGCCGGACACGTGGTCGCTCAGCACAACCTGGCCTACGACCTCTACATGAGCGGCAAGGACCTCGCCGAAGCCGCGCATTGGGCGGCGGAGTCGTCGAAGAGCGGCAATGCGGAGGCAGGGGATCTGCTCAAGGAAATCGAAGCGGCCCGCGCGAAGGCCCGGGGCTCGCGTCCGTGAGCGACGGCCTCGATGGTTCGGCCGCGCCGCTCTTCGAGATCGAGTCGCCGGATCGGCTGCTGCTCAACACCCCGGTGGTGATCGCATTGGGCAACGCTTTCAGGCTGTTCGAGAAGACCGGGCAAGACCTGAATAACTTCGACGTCCGCATTGCCGAGAGGCGGAAAGAGAACGGCGAGGACGAAGACGGTGTCGACACCATCGGCATCGCCTTCTCGGCCAAGCTGCTGCCAGGACAGAAGGGACTTGGCAACGCCAGCAGGTTGGGGCGGTCGATCATGTACATCGCCTCGAGGATCACGGGCGAAATACTTCGGGAGCAAGGAAGCAGGTAGTGGTCCCGACGCTGGGACTGTTTCAAAAGACGCCGCGGCCGACTGAGTCTGCGGCTTTCAATTTGGCGAGGGAGAAAAGAATGAACGAAATCATCGAAGTCGATGGCCTGGTGGCACAGGCGATTGCAGTGGCCTGGGAGGATGGGCGGTCTTCAGGCCTGCGATTCGAGAACTACAAGCTCGTGTTGGTCGATGCATCCGACGGATACAGAGTTACGTGGGAAGCGTCGAACAAGCCGCAGGGTCATCGCGGTGCTCTGCCCGGCCTGGCTGAGCCGCAACTGCTGATCGACAAGTCCAGCGGCCGAGTCCTTCAGAAGCATCTGTCTCGCTGAAGAGATAGCGAACCGAGGGGCATCGAGTGTCTTCCCAGATCATCATCCTCGCCCACGACATGTGGCGCAAAGGCGCTGGCGGTGCTCCCGCCGGGCTCGTCGGCCAAGCCGACAGCTTCGCCTACGCGGGGCTCGACCTGGGCCTTGCCCAGTTCGCCGCAACGACCTTCGCAGGCACGAGCTTCACCGCCACCAGCTTCAAGCAGGCGGGCTGGAGCGGTTGCCAGTTCACGGGCTGCAGCTTCACCCAGTGCGACTTCAGCAGCATCTCGATCACCGGCTGCACGTTCATCAACTGCAGCTTCACGGGCGCGAACTTCGATGGCGCGAGCATCGGAAGCAGCACCTTCCGCCAGTGCCAGTGGGACGACATCAGCTTCGCGGGCGGCAGCTGGAACGACGTCGGCGTGCTGGACTGCAGCGGCACCGTGGTGCATGCGCAGGGGCTGCAGGGACGCAGCGTGGACTTCACGGGCAGCACCTTCGAGCAGCTCGAGTTCCAGGGCGCCAACATCAACTGAGCCCTGAGGGGCAACCACATCCCATCACTTCATCGATTCCATGTTCATGAAAAACATCAAGACCGTATTCGTCGCCGCTGCTTTCCTCGGCGCTGCTTCCTTGTGTGCCGCGCAAGCCGAGATGAAAACCACGCTGACCAAGCTTCACCAGAGCTACGAGAAACAGGGCCGCCGTGCGCTTGGCATGCCCGAATACGGCAAGCGCGTGCAGTTCCCGGCGGTGGTTGTCGAGGCATCCGATTCCTTCGGTGGTACGTCGCTGATCCGCGCTGCCGATGTGCGAGGCAGCCAGGAGCTGGCGCGCCTGACCCCGGCGGACGATGCACAGAACCAGAAGATGGGCGAGCTGCGCAGCGGCGCGAAATTCACCGCGAGCTGCGAGGTCGGGTTTGCGATGGGGTCGGCGTTTCTCACGATGAAGGACTGCGTGATCCGGCCCTGAAGAGCACGGATTCACAGCACAGCCAGGGTATCAGCCAGAGGCAGGGAGAAAAGATGGCAGGAACAGAAGGCCCGCAACAACAAGGCCAGAAGCCGACCGAGCGCGAACCGCAGACGGCGGTAGCGCCACTGAACACGATCGTGAAGGAGGACATCGCCGCGGCAAGCAAGGCGGTGGACGACTGGCTGCGCTCCTTCAGCGG
>NZ_JBGLYU010000087.1:0-5854 GCF_047304235.1 Variovorax sp. Varisp36 | reverse complement strand
GCAAGCAGTCCTCCCAGGGGTTCTGCTTGCGAGTCGGCAAAGAAAGTCTTCAAAAAGTTTGACTGGTCTTAAAAAACCGGTGCATAATCGAAGGCTTCGCTGAAACGGCTTCAGTGGCTTGCAATGAAAGTTGCGGGTTGCGATGAAGGGCTGGTTGAAAGCGAAAAGGGTTGAAAAAGTTTGGTGAGACTTCAAAAGTCGTGCTAGACTACAAGGCTCCGCTGAAACAGCTTCAGCAGCTTGCAACGAAGGTTGCGGGGTGCGAATAAAGAAGATGTTGAAAGCGAAAAAAGTTTGACGATTCTTTAAAAATCGTGATAGACTACAAGGCTTCGCTGATCGCAGCAAAGCAAAACGAAGCAGACGAAAGTTTGCTTCGGGGTTCGTTAAAAATTTACAGCCGATAAGCGTGGGCGTTTGAAGGTAATTGCGTAAGTTCTTCGGAACAAGTCGCAAGACTTAAAAACGCTCATGAGATAGAAGTGAAGTTCACTTTAATTCTTTTTTTATGAGTTTTGCTTGGCCGCGAGGTCAGGCGCAAAAATCAAGATCGAACTATAGAGTTTGATCCTGGCTCAGATTGAACGCTGGCGGCATGCCTTACACATGCAAGTCGAACGGCAGCGCGGGAGCAATCCTGGCGGCGAGTGGCGAACGGGTGAGTAATACATCGGAACGTGCCCAATCGTGGGGGATAACGCAGCGAAAGCTGTGCTAATACCGCATACGATCTACGGATGAAAGCAGGGGATCGCAAGACCTTGCGCGAATGGAGCGGCCGATGGCAGATTAGGTAGTTGGTGAGGTAAAGGCTCACCAAGCCTTCGATCTGTAGCTGGTCTGAGAGGACGACCAGCCACACTGGGACTGAGACACGGCCCAGACTCCTACGGGAGGCAGCAGTGGGGAATTTTGGACAATGGGCGCAAGCCTGATCCAGCCATGCCGCGTGCAGGATGAAGGCCTTCGGGTTGTAAACTGCTTTTGTACGGAACGAAACGGCCTTTTCTAATAAAGAGGGCTAATGACGGTACCGTAAGAATAAGCACCGGCTAACTACGTGCCAGCAGCCGCGGTAATACGTAGGGTGCAAGCGTTAATCGGAATTACTGGGCGTAAAGCGTGCGCAGGCGGTTATGTAAGACAGTTGTGAAATCCCCGGGCTCAACCTGGGAACTGCATCTGTGACTGCATAGCTAGAGTACGGTAGAGGGGGATGGAATTCCGCGTGTAGCAGTGAAATGCGTAGATATGCGGAGGAACACCGATGGCGAAGGCAATCCCCTGGACCTGTACTGACGCTCATGCACGAAAGCGTGGGGAGCAAACAGGATTAGATACCCTGGTAGTCCACGCCCTAAACGATGTCAACTGGTTGTTGGGTCTTCACTGACTCAGTAACGAAGCTAACGCGTGAAGTTGACCGCCTGGGGAGTACGGCCGCAAGGTTGAAACTCAAAGGAATTGACGGGGACCCGCACAAGCGGTGGATGATGTGGTTTAATTCGATGCAACGCGAAAAACCTTACCCACCTTTGACATGTACGGAATTCGCCAGAGATGGCTTAGTGCTCGAAAGAGAACCGTAACACAGGTGCTGCATGGCTGTCGTCAGCTCGTGTCGTGAGATGTTGGGTTAAGTCCCGCAACGAGCGCAACCCTTGTCATTAGTTGCTACATTCAGTTGGGCACTCTAATGAGACTGCCGGTGACAAACCGGAGGAAGGTGGGGATGACGTCAAGTCCTCATGGCCCTTATAGGTGGGGCTACACACGTCATACAATGGCTGGTACAAAGGGTTGCCAACCCGCGAGGGGGAGCTAATCCCATAAAACCAGTCGTAGTCCGGATCGCAGTCTGCAACTCGACTGCGTGAAGTCGGAATCGCTAGTAATCGTGGATCAGAATGTCACGGTGAATACGTTCCCGGGTCTTGTACACACCGCCCGTCACACCATGGGAGCGGGTTCTGCCAGAAGTAGTTAGCTTAACCGCAAGGAGGGCGATTACCACGGCAGGGTTCGTGACTGGGGTGAAGTCGTAACAAGGTAGCCGTATCGGAAGGTGCGGCTGGATCACCTCCTTTCTGGAAACAAGCAATTTAATTTAAACGCCCACACTTATCGGTTGTTGGAAGAAGTCGGTTGTCTTCATTTTTTGAAGATGATTGGCGAATGGGTCTGTAGCTCAGCTGGTTAGAGCACCGTCTTGATAAGGCGGGGGTCGTTGGTTCGAGCCCAACTAGACCCACCAAATCTTCCTGTGACGCGTTTGGAACATTGAAGTGTTCACGGGGGATTAGCTCAGCTGGGAGAGCACCTGCTTTGCAAGCAGGGGGTCGTCGGTTCGATCCCGTCATCCTCCACCAATAACGATACTTAATTCAACACCAAAGCGGCTTCGTGTGAAAGCATGAGGCTTCTTTGTTGTTGATCAAGATCTCTTGATCAATCGGCTGTTCTTTAAAAATTCATAGAGTCGAATCAGCGCTGCTGATGGAAACTGCACATTCGTAAAGGTTTAGTGCAGACCGTGCCATCAGCAGCATAGAATTTTTGATTGCGTCAAAAGAAACTTCAATTTCGAGTCAAATCGAATTTTGAATGTAACGGCATAACGCGCCAGGTGAAAGACCTGGTAATTCCTTGAAACGATTTTGGATCTCCGCGAGGAGAGCTCAAAGTTATAGGGTCAAGTGAATAAGAGCACGTGGTGGATGCCTTGGCAATGATAGGCGACGAAGGACGTGATAGCCTGCGATAAGCTTCGGGGAGCTGGCAAATTAGCTTTGATCCGGAGATTTCCGAATGGGGAAACCCACCTGCAAAGGTATCGCATGATGAATACATAGTCATGCGAGGCGAACCGGGTGAACTGAAACATCTCAGTAGCTCGAGGAAAAGACATCAACCGAGATTCCGAAAGTAGTGGCGAGCGAAATCGGAGAAGCCTGTTAGTGATAGCACAAGACATAACGGAACAGCTTGGAAAGGCTGGCCATAGCGGGTGATAGCCCCGTACGTGAAATGACCTGTGTGGTACTGAGCTAACGACAAGTAGGGCGGGACACGAGAAATCCTGTCTGAATATGGGGGGACCATCCTCCAAGGCTAAATACTCATCATTGACCGATAGTGAACTAGTACCGTGAGGGAAAGGCGAAAAGAACCCCGGGAGGGGAGTGAAATAGATCCTGAAACCGCGTGCTTACAAAAAGTAGGAGCCTCGTAAGGGGTGACTGCGTACCTTTTGTATAATGGGTCAGCGACTTACATTCAGTGGCAAGGTTAACCGAATAGGGAAGCCGTAGAGAAATCGAGTCCGAATAGGGCGATCAGTCGCTGGGTGTAGACCCGAAACCAAGTGATCTATCCATGGCCAGGATGAAGGTGCCGTAACAGGTACTGGAGGTCCGAACCGACTAGTGTTGCAAAACTAGCGGATGAGCTGTGGATAGGGGTGAAAGGCTAAACAAACTTGGAAATAGCTGGTTCTCTCCGAAAACTATTTAGGTAGTGCCTCAAGTATTACCATCGGGGGTAGAGCACTGTTTTGGCTAGGGGGTCATGGCGACTTACCAAACCAAGGCAAACTCCGAATACCGATGAGTACAGCTTGGGAGACAGAGCACCGGGTGCTAACGTCCGGACTCAAGAGGGAAACAACCCAGACCGCCAGCTAAGGTCCCTAAAATTGGCTAAGTGGGAAACGAAGTGGGAAGGCTAAAACAGTCAGGATGTTGGCTTAGAAGCAGCCATCATTTAAAGAAAGCGTAATAGCTCACTGATCGAGTCGTCCTGCGCGGAAGATGTAACGGGGCTAAGCCAGTTACCGAAGCTGCGGATTTGCAATTTATTGCAAGTGGTAGGAGAGCGTTCTGTAAGCCTGTGAAGGTGCGTTGTAAAGCGTGCTGGAGGTATCAGAAGTGCGAATGCTGACATGAGTAGCGTTAAAGGGGGTGAAAAGCCCCCTCGCCGTAAGCGCAAGGTTTTCTACGCAACGTTCATCGGCGTAGAGTGAGTCGGCCCCTAAGGCGAGGCAGAGATGCGTAGCTGATGGGAAACAGGTCAATATTCCTGTACCGATTGTTAGTGCGATGTGGGGACGGATCTTAATAGGTCATCCAGTTATTGGATTATTCTGGTTTAGTTGGATGTAGGCGTGCATTAGGCAAATCCGGTGCACATATACCGAGGCCAACGATCGAGCGGACTTGTCCGTGAAGTGACTGAACGAGGTTCCAGGAAAAGCCACTAAGCTTCAGCTAACAACGACCGTACCGCAAACCGACACTGGTGCGCGAGATGAGTATTCTAAGGCGCTTGAGAGAACTCAGGAGAAGGAACTCGGCAAATTGACACCGTAACTTCGGAAGAAGGTGTGCCCTATTAGTGTGTAGTGAACAACGAAGCATGAATGGGTTGCAAAAAATCGGTGGCTGCGACTGTTTATTAAAAACACAGCACTCTGCAAACACGAAAGTGGACGTATAGGGTGTGACGCCTGCCCGGTGCTGGAAGATTAAATGATGGGGTGCAAGCTCTTGATTGAAGTCCCAGTAAACGGCGGCCGTAACTATAACGGTCCTAAGGTAGCGAAATTCCTTGTCGGGTAAGTTCCGACCTGCACGAATGGCGTAACGATGGCCACACTGTCTCCTCCTGAGACTCAGCGAAGTTGAAATGTTTGTGATGATGCAATCTCCCCGCGGAAAGACGGAAAGACCCCATGAACCTTTACTGTAGCTTTGTATTGGACTTTGAACAGATCTGTGTAGGATAGGTGGGAGGCTTTGAAGCAGGGTCGCTAGATCTTGTGGAGCCAACGTTGAAATACCACCCTGGTGTGTTTGAGGTTCTAACCTAGGTCCATTATCTGGATCGGGGACAGTGCATGGTAGGCAGTTTGACTGGGGCGGTCTCCTCCCAAAGCGTAACGGAGGAGTTCGAAGGTACGCTAGTTACGGTCGGACATCGTGACGATAGTGCAATGGCATAAGCGTGCTTAACTGCGAGACTGACAAGTCGAGCAGATGCGAAAGCAGGACATAGTGATCCGGTGGTTCTGTATGGAAGGGCCATCGCTCAACGGATAAAAGGTACTCTGGGGATAACAGGCTGATACCGCCCAAGAGTTCATATCGACGGCGGTGTTTGGCACCTCGATGTCGGCTCATCTCATCCTGGGGCTGTAGCCGGTCCCAAGGGTATGGCTGTTCGCCATTTAAAGAGGTACGTGAGCTGGGTTTAAAACGTCGTGAGACAGTTTGGTCCCTATCTTCCGTGGGCGCTGCAGATTTGAGGAAGCCTGCTCCTAGTACGAGAGGACCGGAGTGGACACACCTCTGGTGTATCGGTTGTCACGCCAGTGGCATTGCCGAGTAGCTAAGTGTGGAAGAGATAACCGCTGAAAGCATCTAAGCGGGAAACTCGTTTCAAGATGAGATCTGCCGGGGCCTTGAGCCCCCTGAAGAGTCGTTCAAGACCAGGACGTTGATAGGTCAGGTGTGGAAGCGCAGTAATGCGTTAAGCTAACTGATACTAATTGCTCGTGCGGCTTGACCCTATAACTTTGATCAATCCGATCAAGGTGTTATGCCAAGTTGACGCATTCAAAATAATTCGCCACAAGCTGATTCCAAACTCTATGAATTCGTTCTCTTGATCATGTGATCAACAGAACAACCCTTTATGCCTGATGACCATAGCGAGTTGGTCCCACTCCTTCCCATCCCGAACAGGACAGTGAAACGACTCAGCGCCGATGATAGTGCGGGTTCCCGTGTGAAAGTAGGTCATCGTCAGGCTCTTACAGCCCAAAAAACCCCAGTCAGTGATCTGACTGGGGTTTTTT
>NZ_JBGLYU010000086.1:0-6539 GCF_047304235.1 Variovorax sp. Varisp36 | reverse complement strand
GAAGCGTTGCCCGACTACATGGTGCCCAGCGTGCTGATGGTGCTCGATGCACTGCCGCTGAACGCCAACGGCAAGGTGGACCGCAAGGCGCTGCCTGCGCCCGAGTTCACCAGCGACAGGGCGTACGAAGCGCCCGAAGGCGAAGTCGAACAGGCCCTCGCAGCCATCTGGGCTGAAGTCCTGCAGGTCGAGAAGGTCGGCATCCACGATAACTTTTTCGACCTCGGCGGGCACTCGCTGCTGCTGGTCCGTGTGCACCGCCTGCTCGAAGACAGGCTGCGCACCACGGTCCCGCTGGTTCATCTTTTCAAATACCCCACGGTCGATTCGCTGGCCCGGTGGATGGCACGTGGTGCTGCTGCACCCGCGTCCTCGCCCACGGCCGGCGACGACCGCGCATTGCGCCAGCGCGCCGCCTTGCTTCAACGCCGCCAATCCGCGGAAAGAGTCAACTGATGCACACCCTCGACGAACAGCCGGACCAACCCGAACAACCCGGTGCGACCGGCATCGAGATCGCCATCGTCGGCATGGCGGGCCGCTTCCCCGGTGCCGACGATGTCGATGCGCTCTGGCGCAACATCCGCGACGGCGTGGAGTCCGTGGACAGCTTCACCGACGAGCAGCTGCGCGCGCAAGGCGTCCCGCAGGAACTGCTCGACGACCCGGCCTATGTGAAGTCAGGCACCCGGTTCAAGGGTTTCGACCAGTTCGACGCAGGCTTCTTCGGCTACTCGCCGCGCGAGGCCGAGTACCTCGACCCGCAGCAGCGCATCTTCCTGGAATGTGCATGGGCCGCGCTCGAGCACGCAGGCTGCGACGCGCAGCGCTGGCCGGGCAAGGTCGGCGTGTATGCGGGCGAAGGCCCCAACCTGTACCTGATGCGGCACCTGTTGCCCGCATTCGGCCTGGGCGACGGCCGCGGCATCGCCGACCTGCTGGGCCTCATGAGCGGCAACTCCGGCGGCTCGCTGTGCACCCGCGTGGCCTACAAGCTCGACCTGCACGGCCCCGCCGTGACGGTGCAGACCGCGTGCTCGACATCGCTGGTCGCGGTGCACACCGCCTGTCAGGCGCTGCTGGGCTATGACTGCGACGTGGCGCTGGCCGGCGGCGTGTGGCTCAATCTGCTGCAGGACGGCGGCTACCTCTACCAGGAGGGCGCCATCCTCTCGCCCGACGGCCACTGCCGCGCCTTCGACGAGAAGGCCGCCGGCACGGTGATCGGCAGCGGCGCGGGCATCGTGGTGCTCAAGCGCCTGGACGACGCGCTGCGCGACGGCGACACCATCCACGCCGTCATCAAGGGCAGCGCCGCCAACAACGACGGCGCCGACAAGGTCGGCTTCACCGCTCCCAGCGTGAACGGCCAGGCCGAGGTCATCCGCGCGGCGCAGCTGATCGCGGGTGTGAGCGCCGCATCGGTAGGCTATGTCGAGGCGCATGGCGCGGGCACGGTGCTCGGCGACCCGATCGAGATGGCCGCGCTGACGCAGGCCTTCCAGGCCGCCTCCGGCCGCACGAACTACTGCGCCGTCGGCTCCGTGAAAACCAACATCGGCCACCTCGATGCGGCCGCCGGCGTCACCGGCCTCATCAAGGCGGTGATGGCGTTGAAGCACCGCACACTGCCGGCCAGCCTGCACTTCGAGCGTCCGAATCCGCAGATCGATTTCGCGGCCAGTCCGTTCTACGTCAACGCCGCGACGAAGCCCTGGCCCCCCGGCCCCACGCCACGCCGTGCCGGCGTGAGCTCGTTCGGCATCGGCGGCACCAACGTGCACGTGGTGCTCGAAGAGGCACCGGCCGCGAAGCCTGCCGAAAGCTCTTTCGGCTGGCAGGTGCTGCCGCTGTCGGCGCAGAATGCCGCCGCGCTGCAGGAGGCCGGCCAGCGACTGGGCGCTCATCTCGAGGCATCCGCCGATCAATCGCTCGCGGATATCGCGCACACGCTGCAAAGCGGCCGCCGCGCGATGCCGCTGCGCGCCGCCATCGTCGCCAACGGCCATGCGATGGGCGCGCAGGCGCTGCTCTCGCCCGAGGGCGGTTTCGAGCAGGTGATGCGCGCGCCGGCCAATGCGCCCGAGCTCGCCTTCCTGTTCCCCGGCGGCGGCACGCAGCACGCGAACATGGGTGCCGCGCTGTACCGCGACGACCCGGTGTTCCGTGGCGAGGTCGACCGCTGCTGCGCCTTGCTGAACGACGCCATGGGGGTGGACCTGCGCCAGCTGCTGTACCCCGCAGCCGGTGCGGAGGCCGCGGCCGACGAGAAGCTCTCGTGCATCGAGTACACGCAGCCGGCGCTGTTCATCGTCGAGTACGCGATGGCCCGCGCATGGATGGCGCGGGGCGCGCGGCCCGCCGTGATGCTGGGCCACAGCCTCGGCGAGTACGTGGCTGCCTGCCTGGCCGGCGTGTTCAGCCTCGAAGACGCGCTGCGCATCGTCGCCGCGCGCGGTCGCCTCATGCAGTCGATGCCCGCCGGGGCGATGACTGCCATCGCGTTGAGCGAAGCCGGGCTGAAGCCGTTCATCGGCGCCGGCTGCGACATCGCCGCGGTCAACGGCGAGCAGCTCTGCGTTCTTTCGGGGCCGCTGCAGGCCATCGAGGCGGTCGAGAAGCAACTGCTCGCAAGCGGCCTCCTGCCGCGCCGCCTGCATGTCGCCATCGCGTCGCATTCGGCCATGACCGAGTCGATCGTAGCCGAGCTGCAGAAGGTGATTGCCTCGGTGCCGCGCCATGCGCCGCGCATTCCGTTCATCTCCAACGTCACGGGCGAACCGATCACCGCCGCGCAGGCCACCGACCCGGCCTACTGGGGCCGCCATCTGCGCGGCACGGTGCGCTTCGCCCACGGGCTGGCCGCACTGCTGCGCGTGAAGGGGCGCGTCGTGCTCGAGGTGGGGCCTGGCGAAACGCTGGCCGGCCTGGCGCGGCAGCATCCGCAAGCCGATTCGGCCGTGGGCATCTGGTCGAGTCAGGCGCATCCGCAGCAACAGGCCCGCAACGAGCGGCAGCTGGCCAGCGTGACCGGTGCGCTCTGGTGCGCCGGCGTCGAGATCGACTGGGCCGCCTGCCGCGCGGGCCAGCCGCGCCGCCAGGTGCCGCTGCCGAGCTACCCGTTCCAGCGCCAGTCGTACTGGGTGGAGGCAGGCACCTTCGAGGGCAGCGCCAACTCCAGGCTTTCGAATCCGGCGGCCGACGCGTTCCACGTGCCGACCTGGAAGCGCACCGAACCGCTGCACGCCGTGCGCAGCCCCGCACCGGCCGGCACCTGCACGCTGGTCTTCGGCGAGGCGGGCGGCCTTGCCGGCCAGCTGGTCCGCCATCTGCGCGAAAGCGCCGATGCGCATCCCGTCGTGTGCGTGGAGCAGGGCCCGGGCTTCGTCGAGATCGGCCCGCGCCACTACGCCGTGCGCCCTGGCGAGCGCGCCGACCACGAGCAGCTGCTGCGCAAGGTGCAGGGCGGGATCGGCCCGGTGTCGAACATCCATCACCTGTGGGGCGTGGATGGCGAGTTCGCTGCGCCTGCCTCGTCGAGCGAGTTGCTGGAGCGCGGCTTCTTCAGCCTGCTGGCCCTGGCGCAGGCGCTGGACAGCACGGCGGGCGGGCGCGAGCGCAAGCTGTTGCTGCAGGTCGTCACCAACCGGATGGAAGACGTGTCGGGCCTGGAGCCGCTGTGTCCCGAGAAGGCCACGCTGTTCAGCCTCGCCAAGGTGATCGGACAGGAATATCCGCACATCGGCTGCCGCGTCGTCGACGTGGTGCTGCCCGTGTCCGGCAGCCAGGCCGAGGCATGGCTGGTGGCGCAGCTCGCGGCGGACGCGCCTGC
This sequence comes from Variovorax sp. Varisp36, assembly GCF_047304235.1. NCBI lineage: Bacteria > Pseudomonadati > Pseudomonadota > Betaproteobacteria > Burkholderiales > Comamonadaceae > Variovorax > Variovorax sp. Varisp36. The sequence goes on along the minus strand of NZ_JBGLYU010000086.1, from coordinate 2,707 downwards.
CGCGCGCGACGAGCCGCTCGTGGCCTACCGCGGGCCGCACCGCTGGGTCAAGGGCTACGAGCCGCTGGCGCTGCCGGCGCAGGGGGCCGGGCCGAAACAGCGCCTGCGCACGCACGGCGTCTACCTGATCACCGGTGGCCTGGGCGGCGTGGGCCTGTCGGTGGCGCGGCACCTCGCCAGGTCGTGGCAGGCCAGGCTGGTGCTGCTCGGCCGCTCGCCGCTGCCCGAGCGCGCCGCCTGGAAGTCGCTCGCGGCCTCGCCCGAGCAGCCAGCGGCCCTTCGCCAGAAGCTGCTGCAGCTGCTCGAACTCGAAGCCCTGGGCGGCGAAGTGCTCGTGCTGTCGGCGGACGTGGCCGATGCCGCGCAGATGCAGGCCGCGGCCGCGCAGGCCCGGCAGCGCTTCGGCGCCATCCACGGCGTGATCCACGCGGCGGGCCATGCCAGCAGCGGCATGATCAGCCAGCGCACGCGCGCCATGGTCGAGGCCGTGTTCGCGCCCAAGCTGCGCGGCACGCAAATCCTGCTGGAGGCCGTGCGCGGCGAGCCGCTCGACTTCGTGCTCTTCTGTTCATCGATCTCCAGCATGGCCGGCGGCCTGGGCATGAGCGACTACGCCGCCGCCAACGCCTACCTCGACGCACTGGCCGCACAGGCGCGGCGCAGCGCCGGCCACGCGGTCTTCTCGGTCAATTGGGACGCCTGGCGCGACCTGGGCATGGCCGCGGGCATGGTGCTGCCGGAGGGCGTGGGCATGGACGGCCCCGAAGGCGCGCTGGCGCTGGAGCGCATCGTCAACGGCCCGGCGCATGCGCAGGTCGTGATCTCGACGACCGACCTCGCGCAGCGGCTCGGCGAACTCGACAGCGGCATGCTGGCGCTGATCGAGAACAGCCCCCTGGCTCACGCTGCGCGCGCCACGCGCCGCAACCACCCCCGCCCCGCGCTCGACACGCCCTATGTCGCGCCCGGGGGCGATCTCGAAACCGGCCTGGCCGCCGTGTGGCAGGACATGCTGGGCATCACCGCCGTCGGCGTGAACGACAACCTGTTCGAGCTGGGCGGCGACTCGCTGCTGGCCATCCAGATCCTGGCGCGCGTGCGCAAGGCCTACGACATCGAACTGCATCCGGCCGCCTTCTTCAAGGCGCCCACCATCGCCGACCTGGCCCTGCTGGTCGAAACCCGTCTGATCGAAGAGATCGAGAACGCCGACTTGGCCGATGCCGTCGCCGCGGCCACGGATCGCCTGCCCGCCACCGCCTGAAGAACCCGCCATGCCCGAACTCCACGACATCTCCGAGCGTCGCGCCAGCCTGAGCGCGGAACAGCGCGCCAGGCTGAAGGAACGATTGCGCGGCGCAAGCGCCGGCATGCAGCAGCAGACCGGCACGAGCGCCATCCCCCCGCGCCCGCACCGCGGCCGCGCGCCGCTGTCCTTCGCCCAGCGCAGGCAGTGGTTCCTGTGGAAGCTGGACCCGGCCCGCACGGCCTACCACCTGAGTGGCGGCCTCGTGCTCTGCGGGCAGCTCGACACCGACGCCCTGCGCGCGAGCTTGCAGGCGCTGGTCGAACGCCACGAGTCGCTGCGCACCGTGTTCCGCGAGGCGGGCGATGGCGAGGCCGAGCAGGTCATCCGGGAAGCGGTGGAGGTCGCGTTGCCCTGCATCGACCTGAGCACGCTCGACGCCGACGCGCGCGACGCCGCGATCCGGCGCGAGGAGCACCGCATTCGTGCCGAGCCCTTCGACCTCGCGCGCGGCCCGCTGATGCGCGCCGCGCTGCTGAAGACGGATGCGCGAACGCATCGCTTGCTGGTGGTGATGCACCACATCGTGTCGGACGGGTGGTCGGTGCAGCTCACGCTCGACGAACTGGCCGCGCTGTATGCCGCGCGCGTGCACGGCCAGGCCGCGGTGCTGCCTGCGCTGCCCGTCCAGTACGCCGACTACGCCATGTGGCAGAACCAGTGGCTCGACGGCGGCGAGGGCGAACGGCAGCTCGTCTGGTGGCGCGACCAGCTGGGCACCGGGCAGCCGGTGATCTCGCTGCAAACCGATCGACCGCGCAACGCCGACGGCCGCTACGGCTCGGCGCGCGTCACCGTCGCCTTGCCCGGCGACACGCTTGACCGCCTGCGCCAATCCGCGGCGTCCGAAGGCGCGACGCTGTTCATGGCCCTGCTCGCGGGCTTCAACGCATTGCTGTTCCGGCACACCGGGCAGACCGATGCGCGCGTGGGCGTGCCCATTGCCAACCGCAACCGCGCGGACACGGCGGGCGTGGTGGGCTTCTTCGTCAACACGCAGGTGCTGCGTTCGCAGATCGATGCGAGGACGACGCTGGCGCAGCTGCTGGTGCAGACGCGCGACACGGCCATCGGCGCGCAGACCCACCAGGACCTGCCGTTCGAACAGCTGGTCGGTGCGCTGAGGCCCGAACGCAGCCTGAGCGCGAACCCGTTGTTCCAGGTGATGTTCAACCATGTGCGGCGCGACCACCGTTCGCTGGCCGAGTGGCCGGGCGTGTCGGTCGAGCGGCTGGACTTCGAGGAAGAAGACGCGCAGTTCGAACTGACGCTGCAGACGCTGGAGTTCGAGGACGGGCGGGTCGAGGCGAGCTTCCTTTATGCGGCGCAGTTGTTCGACCGTGAGACGGTCGAGCGGATGGCTGGGCACTATGTGGCGGTGCTGCATGCGCTGGCCTGGCG
>NZ_JBGLYU010000085.1:0-6969 GCF_047304235.1 Variovorax sp. Varisp36 | reverse complement strand
CACGAGTTCCTTCGCGCTGGCCGCCTTGACCGAGGGGTTGACCACCATCACCGTGGCCGATGAGCCCAGCATGCCGACCGGCTCGAAGTCCTTGACCGGGTCGTAGCGCAGCTTCTGCAGCGCCGGGTTCATCGCATGCGTCGCGATGTAGCCGAGCATGAGCGTGTAGCCGTCGGGCGCCGCGCGCATCACGTACTCGCTGGCAATGGCCCCGTTGGCGCCCGCCTTGTTGTCGACGATGACAGGCTGCTTGAGGATGGCCGACATGGCCTGACCGACGACGCGCGCCATGGCGTCGTTGGCGCCGCCCGCGGCGGTCGGCACGACCAGCGTGATCTGCTTTTCAGGAAAGGCGGCGGCCGCGCTTGCGCAGGTCAGGCATGCCCCCAGCGCGACGGCGCCAAGGAAGCGAATTTTCTGGATCTTCAATTTGTCTGCTCCGGTGGATTTTTGAAAGCTCGAAAAGCTCTTGCGTGGCCCTGGTGCGCATGTTCTTCCGGGGCCTGTGTTCTGTAAATTGCATGTTTAAGATCGATTGATGCACACTGTCTATCAATCAGATCGAGTCGGAGCACAGCCATGGCCATCAACTTCAATCTCAACGACCTGCAGGCGTTCCGCGCGGTGGCGGAACTCAACAGCTTTCGCAAGGCCGCCGAGGCGCTGCACGTCTCGCAGCCTGCGTTCAGCCGCCGCATCGAGAAGCTGGAGGAAGCGCTGGGCGTGAAGCTGCTCGATCGCACCACGCGCCGCGTGAACCTGACCTCCGTAGGGCGCGAATTCGACCGCAAGGTGCAGCAGTTGCTGGACGACCTCGACCACACGCTGCTGGGCATCCGCGGCGTCGCGGCCACGCGCATGGGCGAGGTCAAGATCGCCTGCGTGCCTTCGACGGTCTACTACTTCCTGTCGCAGGTGATCTCGCGCTACCACGAGCGCTACCCGAAGATCCGGGTCAAGGTACTCGACGCGAGCGCGAACGAGGTGCTGGCGACCGTATCGAGCGGGGAGGCCGACTTCGGGCTCAACTTCGTGGGCGGACAGGAGCCGGACATCGAGTTCAGGCCGCTGCTGGAAGAGCGCTTCGTCGCGGCCTGCAGGCGCGACCATCCGATCGCGAAGAAGCGCCGAGTGAGCTGGACCGAGCTGGCGCAGTACGACTACATCTCGGTGAGCAAGGCGTCCGGCAATCGCCTGCTGCTGGACCAGGCGCTCTCGGGGGTGGCCGGCCGCCCGCAGAGCATCTACGAGACCCAGCATGTGACGACGATGCTCGGTCTCGTCGAGGCGGGTCTCGGGGTCGCCGCGGTCCCTTCGATCGCGATGCCGGACGCAGACCATCCGCTGCTGGTGAGCGTTCCGCTCCACGACCCCGCCATCACCCGCACGATCGGCCTCATCCGGCGCAAGGGGCGAAGCCTTTCCCCGGCTGCGCAGCAGCTCTACGCCTTCTTCTCCGAGATGAAGGCGAAGCGCGGCAAGTCGGGAGGCCGCCGCGCGGAGACTGCAAAGGCCGAGGGCACGCGCGCCTGAGGCCCGCCGGCCGGCTGGGCGATCAGGGCGTCGGGCCGGCGTGCCCCAGCGGCGCGGCGAAGTCCTTCGGGCCTTCTTCGAGCTCGTGCTCGGTCCTGGCGTAGTTCGCGGCCAGCTCGCGCTGCAGCACCTCCCGGTCGCACGCCTTCTCCCAGATGGAGACCACGATGCAGGCCACCGCGTTGCTGATGGTGCTGGTGAGTGCGCGCGCCTCGGACATGAAGCGGTCGATTCCGACGATCAGCGCGACGCCGGCCACGGGCAGGTCGGGCATGACTGTGAGCGTGGCCACCAGCGCGACGAAGCCGCTGCCCGTCACGCCCGCCGCGCCCTTGGAGGTGAGCAGCATGATGCCCAGCATCGAGCCGATCTGCATCCACGACAGGTGGATGTCGCAGGCCTGGGCGATGAACATCGACGCCAGCGTGAGGTAGATCGCCGTGCCGTCGAGGTTGAACGAATAGCCGGTCGGCAGCACCAGACCGACCACGCCCTTCTTGCAGCCGAGCCGTTCGAGCTTCTGCAGGAGCCGCGGAAGCACCGGCTCGCTCGATGAGGTGCCCAGCACCACCAGCAGCTCTTCTCTGATGTAGCGCAGCAGCTGCCACAGCTTGAAGCCGTGCAGGCGCGCGAGCGCGCCGAGGATCACGACGACGAAGAAGACGCAGGCGGCATAGAAAGTCCCGATCAGCAGGCCGAGCGATCCGATCGACTTGATGCCGTAGCGGCCCACGGTGAAGGCCATCGCACCGAAGGCGCCGATCGGCGCGAGCCGCATGATGATGCCGAAGGCCGCGAAGAGCATGTGGGAGAACCCGTCGATGCCGTCGAGCACGGGCCTGGCGGAACTTCCTATGCGGGTGAGCCCGAATCCGCAGAGCACCGCTAGCAGCAGCACCGGCAGCACCTCGCCCTCGGCGAACGCGCCGACGAAGGCGTTGGGGATGATGTGCATCACGAAGTCGGTGAACCCGTGGATGTGGACCTGGTTCGCGAAGCGCGTGGCGACCGAGGCGTCGAGGTTCCTGGGGTCGATGTGCATTCCGGCGCCCGGCTGCAGCAGGAACACGGTGACCAGGCCGGTGAGGAGCGCAAGGACCGTCAGCGCATAGAAGAGCCCCATCGCCTTGAGCAGGGTCTTGCCGATTTCCTTGGAGTCGCCCAGCGAGGTGATGCCGCTCACGATGGTGCAGAACACCACCGGGGCGATCATCATCTTGACCAGCTTGACGAAGCCGTCGCCCAGCGGCTTGAGCGCGGCGCCGAACTCGGGCCAGTAGTGGCCCACCGCGATGCCGAGGATCAGGCCGACGAGAACCTGCACATAGAGAAGTTTCGAGAGCTTGCGGATGTTCATGACCTTGTCTCCGGGGTGGGGGCGCACGAATGCATGCCGGTCTGCGCCGGCTCCGTCTGCTGCGGTGAAGAAGGCGAGGGCGGCGCTCAGCCGCGCGCGGCCAGCACGCGGTCGACCATGACGCCGGCCTGGCCGAGGTGGTTGGCCGGCTCGCACATGGCCTCGAGCTGCGCGCGCGTCACGTGCCTGCCGATCTCGGTGTGCGCGGCAAGGATCTCGATCAGTGGCCGGTTCTCGGCGATCGCCTGGCGGCACAGGTCGTACACCAGGTCGTGCGCGTACTCGCGGCCGATGTAGGGACCCAGGCCCATCATCACGGCCTCGGACATCACCAGGCCGTTGGTGATGTCGATGTTCGCGCGCATGCGCGTGGAGTCGACCTCCAGGCCCTTCAGGATGAACCTTGTCTGCTTCAGGGCGCCCGACATCAGGCAGAAGATCTCGGGCAGCGACACCCACTCGATCTCCCAGGGGCCGGTGGAGCGCTCGTGGTCCGCCACCATCGCGTCCATCAAGGCGGCGGCGTGCTGGCGGGCCACCGAGATGTTGGCGTGGATGTAGAGGCAGGAGATGGGGTTGCGCTTCTGCGGCATGGTCGACGACGAGCCGCGGCCCGGCGCGAAGGGCTCGAACACCTCGGCCACTTCGGTCTGCATCATCAGCTTGACGTCCATCGCGATCTTGCCGAGCGAACCGCCGACCAGCCCGAGGAATGCGCCGACCTCCGCGACGGTGTCGCGCACCGTGTGCCATGAGATCAGCGGCTGGGCGAGGCCGAGCTCCTTCATCAGCCCTGCCTGGGTTTCCATCGCGCCCTTCTCCAGCGAGGAGAGCGTGCCCGATGCGCCGCCGAACTCGCCCATCAGCACGCGTGGCTTGAGCTGCTGCAGGCGCTCGCGATGGCGGTCGATGCCGGCCAGGATGCTGGCCATCTTGTAGCCGAAGGTGATGGGCGTGGCCTGCTGCAGGTTCGAGCGGCCGATGACCGGCGTGTCGCGGTACTTGCGCGCCAGGGCCGCGAGGGCGTCTCCGATCTCGTCGAGGTCCTGCTCGACGAGGGCGAGCCCTTCGCGCATCTGCAGCACCGCAGCCGTGTCGGTGATGTCCTGCGTGGTCGCGCCCCAGTGGCAGTACTCGCCGAGCTTGTCCCGGCAGTTGGCGTTGATCTGGTTGACCACCGCGATGATGGGGTAGCCGATCTGCTCGGTCTTGGCCTTCAGTTTGACCCAGTCGATCTGCGACAGGTTGCAGTTCCTGACGATCTCGTCGGCCGCTTCCTTGGGAATGATGCCGAGCTCGCCCTGGACCTTGGCAAGGGCGCGCTCGATGTCGAGGTACTTCGCGGTCCGGTTCTCGTCGGACCAGACTTCGCGCATGCGCGCGTCGCTGAACATGTCGCCGAATATCCGCGAATCGATGATGGTGGAAGCCATGGTGCTTTGTCTCCTTCTGCGATGGAGGTGGGTGAATGAAATCAGTCGCGGGCCAGCGCCAGCGTGCGTTGCGCCTGCAGCACCACGGGCCGGTCGACCATGCGGCCGTCCAGCCGCGCGGCGCCCGGCGACGCGGCATCGGCGGCCAGCACGCGCCGCGCCCAGTCCAGCGCCTGCGTGCTCGGCTGCAGGGCCGCGTGGATCGGCTGCACCTGGCGCGGATGGATGCACAGCTTGGCGCCGAAGCCCGTCTGCCGCGCTTCGGCAAGATCCGACAGGAGGCGAGTCTTGTCGTCCAGCTGCGGCGTGACACCCGCCACCGGCGCGGGCAGGCTCGCCACGCGAGAGGCGATGGCGATGCGGCTGGCCGCGTAGGCGAGGCCGCGCGCGTCCGTCGCGATGTCCATGTCGAGGTCGAGCGCGAAGTCGAGCGTGCCGAACACCAGGCGTTGCACGCCGGCGGCCGCGATGGATTCCACCTGCGCCACGCCCTGGGCACTCTCGATGAGGGCGAGGACGGCCGCGCCAGGCAGCGCGGCACGCACGCGGGCGATCTGCGCGGCCGATTCGGCCTTGGGCAAGAGCACCTCGGCCGCTGCCGCGTCGCCCAGCGCGGCGAGGTCGGCAGCGAACCACGGCGAGCCGGCGTCGTTGATGCGCACCACGGTGCGCGACCTGTCGGCAGGGCTCACACCCTGCAGCCACGTCACGACGATGGCGCGCGCATCGGCCTTGTCGGCAGGGGCGACGGCGTCCTCGAGATCGAGCACGATCCGGTCGGCGCCGCTGGCCAGCGCCTTGCCGAAGCGATCCGGATGCGTGCCGGGCACGAAGAGGTAGGTGCGGGCGGAATGCCTATGTTCACCAGACATGGTGCGGCCTTCAGACGGCGTTCGACGCGCGCAGGGCGGCGATCTCGGCATCGCCGTAGCCAAGTTCCGCGAGGATCGCATCGGTGTGCTCGCCGAGCGCAGGCACCGGGTCCATGCGCGGACCGGTGTCCCAGGTGCCGGGCGGCAGCATCGCGGGCACGGGGCCCTTCGCCGTCGCCACTTCGCTCCAGCGGCCGCGCGCCTGCAGCTGCGGATGGGCCCAGACCTCCTTCATCGTGTTGACCTGGGCGTTGGCGATCTGCGCGAGTTCCAGCCGCTCGACCACCTGCCTGCCGCTGAGCGAGGCGAAAGCCTCGACGATGATCTCGCGCAGTGCGGCCCTTTGCGCCACGCGCTTGAAGTTGGCGGTGAACCGCGGGTCTTTCGCGAGCTCGGGCTGTTGCAGCACCTTGTCGCAGAAGCTTGCCCACTCGCGCTCGTTTTGCAGGCCCAGCATCACGGTGGTGCCGTCGCCGGCCGGGAATGGGCCGTACGGGTAGATGGTCGCGTGGCTGGCGCCGGTGCGCGGCGGCGGCTCCGCGCCTTCGAAGGCGTAGTAGAGCGGGTAGCTGTTCCACTCCGCCAGCGACTCCAGCATCGAGATGTCGATGCGCTGGCCCCTGCCGGTCTGGCCGCGCTGCAGCAGCGCGGCGAGGATGTTGCTGTAGGCGTACATGCCCGCGGCGATGTCCGCGATCGAGGGCCCCGCCTTGCACGGCTCCTCCGGCGTGCCGGTGACCGAGACGAAGCCGGCTTCGCTCTGGATCAGCAGGTCGTAGGCCTTCTTGTCGCGGTACGGCCCGGGGCGCTCGGGATCGTCGCCGTAGCCGGAGATGTCGCACATGATGAGGCCCGGCTTGGCGCGCGAGAGCCGGTCGTAGCCCAGGCCGAGGCGCGCTGCCGCGCCCGGCGCCAGGTTCTGCACGACCACGTCGGCCTTTTCCATGACCAGGCGCTCGAGCACGCGGGCGGCGTCGGGGTGCTTCACGTCGAGCGTGAGGCTTTCCTTGGAGCGGTTGGTCCAGACGAAATGCGACGCCAGGCCGCGGACCCGCTCGTCGTAGCCGCGGGCGAAGTCGCCCGAGCCGGGACGCTCGATCTTGATGACGCGTGCGCCGAGATCGGCGAGCTGGCGGGTGGCGAAGGGAGCCGCGATCGCGTGCTCCAGCGTGACGACGGTGATGCCCTTGAGTGGCTGCATGGCGTGTTTCCTTCTGCGTTGCGAAACGAGTCAGCGCAGGACGGCGGTGGCGTCCATCGTCAGCCAGCCCTCGTGGTCCGAGGCCCAGAGCCGGATGGTCTTGCCGTCGGCCTGCGGCTGGCCGCTGACGTGGAAGGCGTCGAGGTCGAAGGTGGGCCGCACGGCCTTGAAGCGGAAGTTCGCCACGTCTGCATCAGGCAGCTGGCGGCGCAGCAGGTCCATCAGCAGCGTCGCGATCAGCGGGCCGTGCACGATCAGGCCCGGATAGCCCTCGACCTGCGTGACGTACTGGCGGTCGTAGTGGATGCGGTGGCCGTTGAAGGTCAGTGCCGAATAGCGGAACAGCAGCACGTCGTCGGGAACGATCTGCCGGCGCCACGCGGCCTCTGTCGGCGCCGCCTGCGGGGGCGGGGGTACGTCGTGCGGGCCCTGGGCCTCGCGATAGACGATGTCGTGGAACTCGACCAGCGCCGGCGCAGCCTCGCCATTGCAGCGGATCTCGTGCCGCACCTTGACGAACACGAGCTTGCCGGTGCGGCCTTCCTTCAGCGTGACGTCGTCGATGGTCGAGGT
>NZ_JBGLYU010000084.1:0-8139 GCF_047304235.1 Variovorax sp. Varisp36 | reverse complement strand
GCCGGTGCTGCCCGACTCCGCACTGCAGCGCTCGAACAACCGCGGCAGCGGCAGCACCCGCATGGAAGGCACGCAGCCCATTCCGCCGCCGGCCGATACGCGGAAGTTCGCTCTGCCTGCGAGAAGCTGAGGGACTGCTTGAGGTCGCTCGGGGTGCGATCACGCCGGCGGAGTGCCTTGCGCAGCGAAATAAAGGAGGAGGCCGCAGCCCGGGGGACATTCGCGCAGGGGAGTACCCGGTGCCCTGTGCACGCACCCCGAACAACGCGCCAGCAGAAACTGAGAAGATCCAGAACATGACCCCCTCCCAGACCGCCCTCACCGACGCACTCGTGGCCGCACGCCGCGGCAACCGCACCCTCGATGCCACGCCCTGGACCGACGCGCTCGAAACCGATATCCAGGCCTATGAAGTGCAGGACGCCGTCGCGGCCGCGCTCGGCTGGTTCGACGCTCAGCCCGTGCCCGGCACGTGGAAGTCGGGCGGCGGTTCGCGCAGCGCGACGCTCACACACGCGCCACTGCCTCCTGCCGGTGTGCGTCGGAGCCCGGCGAACTTCAGCGACCTCGTGTTCCACGCGCCCGGCATCGAGGCCGAGATCGCCTTGCGGCTCGGACAGGACGTTGCGCCGGCACAGGCCGCGCAGCTCGATCACGACAACACCGCCTCGCTCATCGACGCCATGACCGTGTCGGTCGAAATCGTCGACTCCCGCTGGCAAGACCTCGCCGCAACACCCGCCCTGCTGCGCCTTGCCGATTCGCAGGTGCACGGCGCACTCGTGCTCGGCGAATGGACGCCCTACGCCGCCGTCGACTGGGCCTCGCAGCGCTGCGAAACGAAGGTCGGCGGCGCAGAGACCGTGGTGCGCGAAGGCACGCATCCGCTGGCCGACCCCGCATGGCTGCTGCCGATCTGGCTGCGCCACCTGACCCGACACGGCCAGACCGTTCCCGCGGGCACGGTGGTCACCACCGGCTCGTGGGTCGGCATCGTGCCCTGCCGGCGCGGCGATCAGGTGACGGCGGAGTTTGCCGGCATAGGCGCCGTCCGCTTGATCGTGTAGCGCTCGCCGCCCACCCCCGAGCACGCCACCAGAAAGTCGAGCACCGCCCGGACCCGGGCGGGCAGTGTGCCGGCCTTGCCGATGTAGACCGCGTGGATCGGCTCCACCTCTCCCGGGTTGAACTCTTCGAGCAACGGCACAAGCCGACCGGCGTCGATGTCGTGCTGGATGTGATACAGCGACAGCCGCGCCACGCCAGCCCCTGCGATGGCCAGCCGGCGCAGCGTTTCGCCGTCGCCCGCGCGCACCGGACCGGCCACGGGCAGCCACACCATGCGGCCGTCGACCCGCAGCGGCCAGTCGGGCGAACTGCGCCGGTAGCTCCAGCCCAGTCGGTTGTGGGCCTCCAGCTCCTGCGGCGTGCGCGGCGTGCCGTACTTCGCGAGGTAGTCCGGCGCGGCGACGATGGATTGGCTGGTCCCACCGAGCCGGCGCGCCACGAGATCGGAAGACGGCAGTTGGCCCCAGCGGATGGCGATATCCGCGCGCTCATCCATCAGGTCGACGATGCGGTCGGTCAGCGCAATGTCGAGCGTGATCTGCGGATGCCGTTCGAGCAGGCGCGGCACCAATGGCACCAGCTTGTGGTGCCCGAACGAGACGCTGGCATTGATGCTCACGCGCCCGCGCGCCGCCGCACCGGCCGCCGCGCAGCGCTCGGCCTCGTCAATGTCGGCCAGCACGCGCAGGCTGCGTTCGTAGAACTCCGTGCCTTCGGGCGTAAGTTGCAGCTTGCGCGTGGAACGGTGCACGAGCTGGATGCCCAGGCGCAATTCGAGCCGCGCCACGAGCTTGCTCATGGCCGAGGGCGTCATGCCCAGCAGGCGCGCCGCCGCCGAGAACCCGCCAGACTCGACCACCTGCACGAAGGCTTCCATTTCGCCGGAACGGTTGACGTCGATGCGCGGCATGGCTCCTCCGATCTATGAATTCGAGTCACAAGTATGTGTACCTGCGGCATTCTAGTCATCAGTGGCTTTCGTCCGCACAGTACAGGGCATCATGCCAATCGCTCTAATCGCCCTCACCGCCGGTGCCTTCGGTATAGGCACCACCGAGTTCGTCATCATGGGCCTGCTGATGCAGGTCTCGACGGATCTCCACGTCTCCATCACGGCCGCCGGCCTGCTGATCTCGGGCTACGCGCTCGGGGTTGCGGTCGGCGCGCCGGTGCTCACCATCGCCACCCGCAAGCTGCCGCGCAAGACCGTGCTGCTCGCGCTCATGGGAATCTTCACGCTCGGCAATCTCGCCTGTGCCGTGGCGCCCAACTACGAGATGCTGATGGCCGCGCGCGTCATCACCTCGCTGGCGCACGGCACCTTCTTCGGCGTCGGCTCGGTGGTGGCCACTGGCCTGGTGGCGCCCGAACGGCGCGCCTCGGCCATCGCGATCATGTTCACCGGGCTGACCGCCGCCACGCTGCTCGGCGTGCCGGCCGGCGCGTGGCTGGGCCTGCAGTTCGGCTGGCGCTCGGCCTTCTGGGCCGTGACGCTGATCGGCGTGCTGGCCTTCACGGTGCTCGCGGTGTTCGTGCCGCGCGTGAAGGGCAAGGCCGGGTCCGCGCCGCTGCGCGAAGAGCTCGCCGTGCTGGCGCGCCCGCAGGTGCTGCTCGGCCTGGCGATGACGGTGCTCGGCTTTGCCGGCGTGTTCGTGGTATTCACCTACATCCAGCCCTTGCTCACGCAGATCACCGGCTTGTCGGAGTCGGCCGTGTCGCCGATCCTGCTTGTGTTTGGCGGCGGGCTGGCCGTGGGCAATATCCTGGGCGGCAAGCTGGCCGACCGTGCGCCGATGGCCGCCGTGCTCGGTACGCTGGCTGCGCTGGCCGTCGTGCTGGGTGCGATGCAGTTCACCATCGGCACGCCGTTCACGGCGGTGGGGTTCGTCGGCCTGCTCGGCATGGCTTCGTTCGCCACCGTCGCGCCGATGCAGTTGCGGGTGCTGGAGAAGGCCTCGGGCGCAGGCCAGAACCTCGCGTCGAGCCTGAACATCGCCGCCTTCAACCTCGGCAACGCACTCGGCGCCTGGGTCGGCGGCGTGGTGATCGACCATGGGCCGGGATTGCGCGCGCTGGGCTGGGCGGCGGCGCTGCTCACGCTGGTGGGCCTGATGATCGCGCTGTGGAGCCGCTCGCTCGACCGGCGCGAACCGCGCAACGTACTGGGGGACAGCGCTTCGGCGCGAGTTTGATTCACTGGCGGTCGCAGCCGCCGAACTCAGTGCTGCCGCGTGATCAGATCACTGCGCGCCCCCTCAACAGGCATGAAGAACTCGAACCGATCGCGCCCCGCCGCCTTGGCGTTATAGAGCGCCGTATCGGCCCGCGCCAGCAACTCCTCTGCGGTGACGGAGGAATCGGCAGCACGGTGAAACGCGATGCCGACGCTGGTCGTCACCTTGATGCGCTGGCCGTCCACCGTGAAGGGCGGCGTGTGGACGCGCTCCACGATCTTTGCCGCAACGGTGGCCGCGGTGTCCGGTGCGGTCAGGCCTTCGAGCACGAGCACGAACTCGTCGCCCGCCAGCCGGGCCACCATGTCGGTACCGCGCACGCAGCCCAGCAGCCGCCGCGCATATTCGGTGAGCACCGCATCGCCCACCGCATGGCCCATCGTGTCGTTGATGGCCTTGAAATGGTCGATGTCGAGGAACATCAGCGCCATCGCATTGCCCGCGAGCCGCCCGCGTAGCACCGCTCCGGGCAGGTACTCGTTGAACGCCAGCCGATTGGGCAGGCCGGTGAGCGTGTCGAGCCGCGCCAGTTCGATGAGCTTGTGCTCCACCACCTTCAGTGCCGTGATGTCGTGCGCCAGCGAGAAAATGCCGTGCGTCATGCCGTCTTCGCGTACATCGGGGACGTAGGTGACCTGCGTGATGCGGTCGAAGCCCTGGCGCTGCATACGAGCCTCGAACTCCGCCCGCTCCCCGCCCAGCGCCCGCGCGAGCATCGGCTGGCGCGACTCGTACACCTCGCGGCCCAGCACGTCCTGCACCTGGCGCCCCAGCACCTGGGCCGGGTCGAGCCCGAGCCATTCGCGGCTGGTGGCATTGGCGAAGGTGATCTTCTCGTCGCGGTCGATGTAGGTGATCAGCGCCGGCATGTTGTCGGTGATGGCGCGCAGGCGCAGTTCGCTCTCGGCCAGGCGCAGTTCCGCCTGCTTCAGCGCCGTGATGTTGAAGGACATGAGGTAGAAGCCGACGACCTCGCCGCGCAGGTTCTTGTCCGGCATCAGGTTGGCCTGGAAGTATCCCTCCCTGCCGTGCATGGGAGCGCGAACCGGGAAACGCACCTTCTTGCCCGAGAACACCACGGGCAGGTAGGGCTTGAGCTGCGCATGCACCGCTTTGCCGAGAGCCGAACGCAGGGTCGTGCCCTTCAGCGAAGCGCTCTGGTCCAGGCCCGCCGTCTGGCGCGCCCTGACGTTGGCGAACAGGCAGTTCTGCTCGCGGTCGAAGTAGCCGACCAGCGCCGGGATGTTGTCGGTCACGTCGCGCAGCCGCTTTTCCTGCTCGGTCAGGGCCCGGCGGATGTTCACGTCCTCGGTGATGTCGAAGGTCATCGAGAACACGCCGCGCACCACGCCGTCGGCATCGATGTCGGGAATGTAGTGGGCCTTGAACGTGCGACCGCCAATGCCCAGCGCCGGGTCGCCGGACTTCTCGAGAATCACGGTCTCGCCGGCCAGCGCGCGCCGGAAGCTCGGCTCCACCATCGCGAAATCCGCGGGGCCGCGCACTTCCGGCATCAGGCGGCCCACCAGCGTCTTGTCCTTGTGCAGGGCCCGCACGTGCGCATTGACGAAGGTGTAGCGCATCGACGCATCGACGTGCGACACCATCGCCGGGATGTTGTCGGCAATGATGCGTACCTGAGCCTCGCTGTGCGCCAGGCTGAGCTCGATGGCGCGCCGCTGCGCCATCAGTTCGTTGAAGGTGCGCGAGAGATCGCCGATCTCGTCGAAGGCGTAGGTGCGCGCCGCCGCGGTCCCGGTAGCCGCCTCCCGGGTGGATTGCATGTGCTGGTGCAGTTCGGACAGCGGCTTCAGCTGCCGGCGCACCACCGCGAGGGCCAGCGCGCCCGCGGTCAGCGCCAACGCCAGCGCCCCGAACCACGCACCGCGTTCGATGGCGTTGATGCCCGCGAAGGCTTCGCTGCGCGGGTACATGGCGCCGACGATCCAGTTCGCCTGCTCGGCACGGTCGAAGGCATAGAGGCCGCGCACGCCGGCTTCGTTGACGCCCTCGCTCGAGCCCTGGAAGCCGGCCAGCGCGCGAAGGACCTCGGGGTCGCCGCCGCCATTCGCCTGGATGTGATTCAGGATGCGCGAGGCGTCCGGATGGTCGACCACGATGCCATCCGCGGTCGTCACGAACAGATAGCCGGTCTTGCCGAACTTGATGTCGGCGAGCGCACCCAGGATGTTGCGGTCCTTCAGGTTGATGGCACCTGAGATCACGAACCTCACCTGCCCCGCGTTGTCGAGCACCGGCGCGGTGATGGCCACCTGTGCCAGCCCGTTGAGCCGGTTGCGGTAAGGCTCAGATACGAGACCGGCCCGGGACGCAACCGTTCGCTGGAAATAGGGCCGATCCTTCACGTTCACGGTACCGATGCGGTTCGCACCGTTGAGGTTGGCCACGAGGTTGCCGTCCATGTCGAGGAAGGCGACGTTGTCGAAGGCCTGACGCAGCGAGGCGTGCCTTTCGAGGAAGGCCTGCAGCGGCACGGTGTCCTGGAAGTCCTGCGCTTCCACGCTGTCGCCGAAGGTCTGCAGCAGGATCAGCCGGCTGCCGAATTTCTGGTCGATGGAGTCGGCGATGGCGGCCACGCGGGCGAGCTGCTCGGCCTCGATCGAGGCTCGCATGTTGCTCTTCACGAAGTGCAGAGCGAAGGTGGCAATCGCGAAGGTGGCCGTCAGGACCACCGCCATCACGCCGAGGCTCAGGCGTGTGTGCAAACCGAACCGGAATTTCGAGAAACCTGTTTGAGTCATTGAACTGTTCGGACCGGTACGTTGCCGGAGGGAATTTCCGGACAGTATCGGTGCGATCCACGCACCGGCAAAGGGCTTGGATGCAGGGCGCGACGAACAGCTCTATGCCCCCGGAAAAATGATCACCTTTGCCTTACTTTCATTCGGACAAAGACGGGTCTACCCGGCGAACATCTGCAGCCCCCGAGCGCGCACGCGGGGCGATCAGCGCATCGACGAGGCTGTCCACGCGCTGCTCCGCGCGCCGCATCGAATTCGAAAGCTGCTCGCCGCCGAATTCGTCGGACTCCACCGCCGCCTCGAACACTTCGGTGATCCCGATGTAGCCGAGCGCCGAACGCACGCTGCTCTCGGTGTGGTTGAGGTGCGCGACGCGGCCGCCCGCGTCGTAGCCATGGTCGCCGCGCGCGCCCAGCAGCACCACGCGCTTGCCCGCGTCCGCCAGCAGCGGCCAGTACGGCACCGCGCCGCGCGAACGGTCGAACCCGAAGGTGCGCCCGACGCGCACGATGTTGTCGATCCAGGCCTTGAACTGCGCGGGCACGCTGAAGTTGTACATCGGCAGGCCGATCACGACCACGTCGGCGGCAATGAGCTGGTCGACGAGCCGATCGCTCTCGGCGAGCGCCTCGGCCATCCATGGCTCGCGCGCGGCCGGCGGCGTGAAGGCCGCGTGGATCCAGCGGCCGTCGACGTGCGCGGGTGGCTGCCGGCCCACGTCGAGGTAGTCGATGCGGTCGGCGGGCCGCGCCTTGCGCCAGCGCTCGACGAAACGCGCCGAGAGTCGGCGCGTGTGCGAGCCGTGGAGGTCGGTGCCGGAACGGCCCGGCCGGGCGCTGGCGTCGATGTGGAGGAGATTCATGGTCATGGTCTTGATGGATGAATTGGTATCTTTCGTCCCGCGCGGCCAGAATGGTGCGCAGGCCTTGAATCTAGGTTCACAAGCCACTCATCACAAACGACGATTTCTCCGCGCATGAACGAGATTGGCTCATCCATCCGCCCTCTCCGGCGGCTGCCTCCCCTGCTGTCGCTGCGCGCCTTCGAGGCTGCGGCCGCGCACCTGAGCTTTCAGCGCGCGGCGCTCGAACTGTCTGTTACGCCGTCGGCCATCAGCCACCAAGTGCGTGCGCTCGAAGACACGCTGGGCCAGCCGCTGTTCCGCCGGCTCACGCGGCAGCTCGCGCTGACGCCAGCGGGCCAGCGGCTGTTCGCCGACCTGCGCATGGGCTTCGATATGCTCGAAGCCGGCGTCGACAAGCTGCGCCGCCCCGCCGCGTCGCAGGCCGTCACCCTCACCACCAACACCGCATTCGCCGCGCGCTGGGTGCTGCCGCGCATGGAGGCGTTCCGCAGGGCCTGCCCGGGAGTCGAGCTGCGGCTGCATGCGAGCGACACCTTGGTCGACCTGGCGCGCGGCGACGCCGACATCGCTGTTCGCTCGGGCCACGGCAACTGGCCGGGACTGGTGTCGCGCGAGCTGATGCCCGAGCGCTATGCGCCTTTGTGCAGCCCGATGCTGGGCCTGAAACGCGCCTCAGACCTGCCGAAGCACCGGCTGATCCACTGCGACTGGCAGCCGCAGGCGCTCGCACCTGCCGTGTGGACGCGCTGGTTTCGCGAAGCCGGCATCACGCCGCCGAGGGCGCGCGCGATGAAGGCTTCGGGCCTGTCGTTCTCCGACGAGACGCACGCGACGCTGGCCGCCCTTGCAGGACATGGCGTTGCGCTGCTGAGCCTCACGCTGTCGGCCGAAGAGCGGCGCAGCGGCGCGCTGGTGCAGCCCTTCGGGCCTGCGCTCGACACCGGCAGCTACTTTCTGGCGGTCGCGCGCGGCAGCGAGAGCGAGCCGGCCGTGCGGGCGGTGTGGGAATGGATTGCGTCGCAGGCCGCACCGGAGCCGCAATCGCGAGGCTGAGGACAAGCTGGACGCAGAACTTGCAGGCTGTCGCAGTTCTCGTGGAGACTCGCGTTCCAACAACAAAGTGAGGAGAAGTCATGACGAGGTTTGCCCGCATCCCTCTTGCCATCGCAACAGGCGCGCTTCTTGTAATGGCTTTGGCTTCATGTGGAGG
>NZ_JBGLYU010000083.1:0-8427 GCF_047304235.1 Variovorax sp. Varisp36 | reverse complement strand
GGCGGGCGCGGGGGCGGTGGCTTTCAGCCGTATGCCGCGGCCAGGGGGAATGGTGGTGTTCTGGGTGCCGGGGTGTCGCGGGGGCGCCGCCCGGGGGGCGCCCGGCATCAGCGGGAAAGTACGGCTCGAAGTGAGTGCCTGGAACTGAGGGGAGCCGCTACGATGGGCGCATGAACACTGCCGTCCTCGTCATCGACGTCCAACGTGGCCTTTGCGACGATCCGCCGCGCCCCCATGAAGCCGGGCAAGTGATGCAGCGCATCAATGCGCTCACCGAACGTGCCCGTGCAGCCGGTGTGCCCGTGGCCTTCATCCAGCACGAGAATGCGGTCGACCTGGAATTCGATTCCGAGCGCTGGCAGCTCGCCGGTGCGCTGAACACCGATTCGCGCGACGTCCGCATCCGCAAGACCACGCCCGACTCCTTTCTGCGCACGCCGCTCGAAGCCTGGCTGTCGGAGCATGGCGTGAAGCGCGTGGTGGTCTGCGGCTATTCGTCGGAGTTTTGCGTCGACACCACCGTGCGCCGCGCCGCCGCGCTGGGCTACCACGTGGTGCTCGCAGCCGACGCGCACACCTCGCACGACAAGCCGCACGCGACGGGTGCGCAGATCCGTGCGCATCACAACGCCACGCTGTCGGACATCACGAGCTTCGGCGTGCCGATTCGCGCGGTGGCCAGCGCCGACATCGCGTTCTGATCAGTCGGCCCCCGGCCGCCACACCCGCGCCAGCGCGGCCATCTTCCCCTTGAAGCCCAGCCTGTCGTTCGACAGCGCGTCGATGAAATCCGACAGCCGCTGCGACTTCACCATCGTGTAGATGGTGAGCCAGGTCGTAAGGACGAACACCACGCCGAACCACAGTGCCTTGCGCCACAGCGGTGCGTCGGCCTCGGCCAACAGGTTCATGCCGAGGAAGCCGGTGGTGATGGTGCCGATCAGGCCGAACAGCGTGACCACCGTGAGGCGCACCACGGTGCTGGCCTGCCGGCGCAGGCTGTCGGCGTCGAGATATGTGTTCATGTCGGCGATGCGCGCCTTGACCTCGTCGTAGAGCGGGTCGAGCCCAAGGTGCGCGGCACACATGTGCGAGAGCGCGCGCACCTGCGCCTGTTCCGAGATCTCGTGGAACCAGTAGCGGTGCGTGAAGCGCAGGAAGCGCTCGAAGCTCGCTCGGATCGCGCGCTTGAACTGCTTCACGCTCGGCGTGCTGCGGATGTCGAGCCGCTTGAGCGCCTCCACCAGCTGGTCGGAGAACATCAGCAGCGAGGCCTTCTGGAAATGCGCGATGAGGAACAGCAGGAAGTGCTGGTGCCTGAACTGCGCGAGCACGCCGCGGTCGCGGCAGCAGAAGAACTCGGAGTGCGCATCGCCCACCACGATGAGGGCGTGGCCGTTGCACAGGTAGCGCGTGTTGGGTGCTGCGCCGGCGTTGACCCAGAAGCGGTCGTAGCAGTACTTGTGCTCGAAGTCGGCGAGGTGGTGGTCGGCGTAGGGCAGGTGCGCGTCGGTGGTGCCGGCACCCGTTACCAGCGCGAGCCGCACGAAGTCGTCGCGCGTGAGGCGGCGCGGGTCGTCCAGCGAGAGGTAGGCCATGACCGGCATGCGGTAGTACTCGATCTGCCGGTAGCGCAGCACGCCGGGGTCTTCGGAATGGTCGCTCACCAGCGGCTGCATCAGGTAGGCCCAGTGCGAGGAGATGCGCGGCGCGCGGTGCTGCGCCACGTGCGAGAGGAAGCTCTCGCGCTGCTGCGCGTCGGAGCTTGCGAGGACGCGGCCGTCGGCGCCCAGCCATTCGACGCTCGCCATGCAATGCAGCGCCGAACCATCGGGCTCCCAGCCGGAGGGGTAGGCGCGGCCGAAGCGGTAGAGGATTTCCTGCGCCTGCGCGAGACTCAGGTGGTCGGCCCCGACCTCGAGGTTCACCATGACCACGTCGATGTCGAAGAAGAAGTAGAGGTCGCAATGCACCACGTCGAGCGTGACGGGCGCGTCGCCCGCGCGGGCCACCACGCGCACCGATGCGATGTCTTGGCGGCGGAAGACGCGCATCGGTGAATCGCCGTCGTTGCCGGAGGCCGGACCGCCGCTGCTGCCGTTGCGCGAGCGGCCCTCGCCGTAGAGAAAGCGCTGCACGTACGGCAGGAAGCTCACGAACTCGTTGTAGTGCCGCTCGTGAAAGCGGCTGCTGTCGCCGGTGTATTCGTCGACCTCTTCGCGCCATGGCGAGGCATCGCCCAACTCGCGCAGCACATGCCAGGGCGCGTGGTGGTGCGCGTGCCCGGCGTCTGGCGCAGGCATCAGCCGCAAGGGCCAGAGCAGGGCCTGGCGGAAATGCTGCACGGTGGGGGCGCCTGTGGAGAGCGCAGTTGCCTCTGTGGGCATGGTGGCCGCGGGTGGGTTCAGCATGGCTTCAGTGTAGGCAGAAGGCGAGACAAAACGACCACCTAGGGGAATCCCTAGGCAATCATGAAACCGGTTTCAGATAAGCTGCAAGCATTGCCTTCGAGGCATGCACGCGCCACCCGCGCCACTTCCGGGTTCGCCCTCCATGAACTACCAGTTTCAATTCGACGCCGTCTTCGCCGCCTGGCCGTTGCTGCTCAAGGGCACGTGGATCACGGTCCAGCTCTCGCTCGTGGCCACGGTGCTCGGCCTCGTGGTCGCCATCTTCTGCGCCTGGGGCAAGACCTCCGGGCCGGGCTGGCTGCGCTTCATCGTGAATGCCTATATCGAGGTGATCCGCAACACGCCGTTCCTCGTGCAGTTGTTCTTTTTCTTCTTCGCGCTGCCGGCCATCGGGCTGCGCTGGTCGCCGCAGACGGCCGCGCTGGTGGCGATGGTGGTGAACCTCGGTGCGTATGCGACCGAGATCATCCGCGCGGGCATCGAGTCGATCCCCAAGGGGCAGATCGAGGCGGGCAGGGCGCTCAACCTCAAGCCCTGGGAAATCTTCCGCTTCGTCATCATCAAGCCCGCGCTGAAGGCCATCTACCCGGCGCTCACGAGCCAGTTCATCCTGCTGATGCTGAGCTCGGCGGTGGTGTCGGTCATCTCGGCCGACGACCTGACCTCGGTGGCCGCCAACCTGCAGTCGCAGACCTTCCGCAGCTTCGAGATCTACATCGTGGTGGCTGCGATCTACCTCGCGCTGGCGCTGGCCTTCTCGACGATGTTCAAGCTGATCTACAGGCGCACGCTCAACTATCCGGACCGCCGGTAAGAAACGACGGACGGAGACAACACCATGCGCACCTTCGGCTTTCCCGAATTCCTTTTCATCCTCGAAGCGGCCAAGTGGACGCTCGCGCTGTCGGCCATCGCCTTCGTGGGCGGCGCGATCCTGGGGCTCATCGTCGCGTTGATGCGCACGTCGCAGTCGACGTGGGCGCGCGGCGTGTCGACCACTTTCATCCAGGTCTTCCAGGGCACGCCGCTGCTGCTGCAGCTGTTCCTGGTGTTCTTCGGCGCGCCGGTGCTGGGGTTGGACATCAATCCGTGGGTGGCTGCCGGTGTCGCGCTCATCCTGAACAGCGCCGCTTTCCTCGGCGAGATCTGGCGCGGCTGCATCGAGGCCATTCCGCGCGGCCAGTGGGAAGCCGCCGAGGCGCTGAGCCTCAGGTACACGTCCCGCATGCGCGACGTGGTGTTGCCGCAGGCGCTGAAGATCGCGCTGGCGCCCACGGTGGGCTACGTGGTGCAGATCATCAAGGGGACGTCGCTCGCGGCCATCATCGGTTTTGTCGAAGTCACGCGCGCCGGGCAGATCGTCAACAACGCCACCTTCCAGCCGCTCATCGTGTTCTCGGTGGTGGCGGCCATCTACTTCGCGATCTGCTGGCCGCTGTCGCTGCTGGCCGCGCGCATGGAGCGCCGCCGCGCCCGGGCGCTTGCCCGCTGACCCTTTCCGTTTTCTCTTTCTCGTCGCTTCCTTTCTTTATTCAGGAGACACACCCATGACCCGTATCACCACCCGCCGTGCCGCGCTCGCCGTGCTGGGCCTCGGCGCCGCTCTCACCGTGTTCGCACCCTTCGCCTCGGCACAGTCGGTGGCCGACATCAAGAAGAAGGGCGAGATCACCATCGGCATGCTGGTCGACTTTCCGCCCTACGGCACCACCGATGCGAAGAACCAGCCCGACGGCTACGACGCCGACGTGGCCAAGCTGCTTGCGAAGGACTGGGGTGTCAAGGCCAACATCGTGCCGGTCACGGGCCCCAACCGCATCCCGTTCCTGCTGACCAACAAGGTCGACCTGCTGGTCGCCTCGCTGGCCATCACGCCCGAGCGTGCCAAGCAGGTGCAGTTCTCGCAGCCCTACGCGGCCGCGACCATCGTGCTGTACGGCGCGACCAAGGCCCCCATCAAGGCCGCGGGCGACCTGAAGGGCCTGCGCGTGGGCGTGGCCCGCGCCTCGACGCAGGACGTGGCCGTGACCAAGGCCGCGCCCGAAGGCACCGAAATCCGCCGTTTCGACGACGACGCCTCGGCCATGCAGGCGCTGATCTCGGGCCAGGTCGATGCCATCGGCTGCTCGGTGACCGTGGCGGCACAGATCGCCAAGCGCGTGCCTGCCGGCACCTACGAAAACAAGTTCACGCTGGTGCAGCAGTCGATGGGCATCGCGATGCGTCCGGGCCAGGAAGAGCTGCACAAGGCGGTGAACGAATTCGTGCAGAAGAACACCGCCAACGGCGAGCTCAACAAGCTGTATCAGAAGTGGCTGCAGGCCGACCTGCCGAAAATGAACTGACCCCCAGGCTTCGCGCACTTCGTGTCGCTACGCCAACCCCCTTGCAGGGGGCAACACCTGCGGCCCGGCAAAGCCGGTTCCGCGGTGTTCCTTGAGAAGGCGCAGGGCGCCCCACAGTGAGTATCGGAACAACGAGCATGACGACGGAATCGATCATCCGCATGGAAGCGGTCAACAAGTGGTACGGTGAATTCCAGGTGTTGACCGGCATCGACCTGTCGGTGCGCCAGGGCGAGCGCATCGTGATCTGCGGGCCTTCGGGTTCGGGCAAGTCGACGCTCATCCGCTGCATCAACCGGCTGGAGACGGTGCAGAAGGGCCGCATCGTGGTCGACGGCATCGACCTCACGGCCGGCGGCAAGAACGTGGATGCCGTGCGCGCCGAAGTCGGCATGGTGTTCCAGCAGTTCAACCTGTTCCCGCACCTCACCATCCTGGAGAACTGCACGCTGGCGCCGATGCGCTCGCGCGGCATGACGAAGGTGCAAGCCGAAGAGGTGGCCATGAAGTACCTCACGCGCGTACGCATTCCCGAGCAGGCCGGCAAGTACCCGAGCCAGCTCTCCGGCGGCCAGCAGCAGCGCGTGGCCATCGCCCGCGCGCTGTGCATGGCGCCCAAGATCATGCTGTTCGACGAGCCCACTTCCGCGCTCGACCCCGAGATGGTCAAGGAAGTGCTCGACACCATGATCGGCCTTGCCGAAGACGGCATGACCATGCTGTGCGTGACGCACGAAATGGGTTTTGCCCGCAGCGTGGCCGATCGCGTGATCTTCATGGCCGACGGAAAGATCGTCGAGCAGGCGCCGCCGGAAGAGTTCTTCGGCAACCCCAAGGACGAGCGCACGCGCCAGTTCCTCGGCCAGATCCTCAGCTCCCACCAAGCGCACTGAATGTCCTTTTCCGTTCTGATTTCTCTGTCGTCCTTCGGTGCGGCCGAGGTGGGGCGGCATGGCCAGCTCTGGTGCTCGCAGCTGGCATTGGCGGCTGGCGCCGATTCGGTGGAAGTGCGCGGCGAGATGCTGCGCGACGCCGGGGCCGAACTGCCCGCCCTGAGCGGGCTCGCTTCCGTGTACTCCAGCCCCGAGGGCCTGTGGGCCCAGGGTGGCTGGCTCGACAGCGCCGCGCTCAAGCGCGGCATCGCCGCGGCCACGCGTATAGGCGCCAAGCGGCTCAAGATGTCCATCGGCGACTTCCAGGCCTCGTCGCACGGCTCGCTCTGGGGCCTGAAGGTGGAACTGGCCGAAACACGCGTCGAGCTGCTCATCGAGAACGACCAGACCGTGCGCGCCGGCACGCTGCCCGCGCTGCAGACTTTCTTCGAGGTGGCCGACCGTGCCGGGGTGCCGCTCGGCATGACCTTCGACATGGGCAACTGGCACTGGCTCGGCGAATGCCCGCTGCAGGCGGCGCAGGCGCTGGGCCACCGCGTGCGCTACGTGCATTGCAAGGGCGTGCAGCGCCTGCCGCACAAGTGGGTGGCGGTGCCGCTGGGCGATTCGGCCGTGCCGTGGCGCGCGGTGCTGCGTGCATTGCCGGCTGACGTGCCCCACGCCATCGAATACCCTCTCGCAGGCGACGACCTGCTGGCCGTTACCCGCGCGCAGATCGATTTCATCCGCGCCGCGCGCGCATAGATCGAGAGACACACATGACAGAACCCACCGCTTTCGACGTCGCCCTGTTCGGCGAAGCCATGCTGCTGCTCGTGGCCGACCGGCCAGGTCCGCTGGAAGACGCCCAGTCGTTCCACAAGCGCACCGCCGGCGCCGAGACCAACGTGGCCATCGGCCTCTCGCGGCTGGGCCTCAAGGTCGGGTGGGCCAGCCGGCTCGGCACCGACTCGATGGGCCGCGCGTTGCTGGCCGCGATGCGCGCCGAAGGCATCGACTGCTCGCACGTGATCACCGATGCGACGCAGCGCACCGGCTTCCAGTTCAAGGGCCACGTCACCGACGGCAGCGACCCGCCGATCGAATACCACCGCAAGGGTTCGGCCGCGAGCCACATGGGCCCGGCCGACGTCGACGAGGCCTGGCTGCGCTCGGCGCGCCATTTGCACGCCACGGGCGTGTTCGCCGCCATCTCCGACACCAGCCTGCAGGCCGCGCTGAAGACCATGGACGTGATGCGCGCCGCGGGCCGCACCATCTCCTTCGACACCAACCTGCGCCCGACGCTGTGGTCGTCCACCGAGACCATGCGCCATTGGGTCAACGAACTCGCCTCGCGCGCCGACTGGGTGCTGCCCGGCATCGAAGAGGGACTGCTGCTCACGGGCCACGACAAGCCCGAGGACGTCGCGAAGTTCTATCGCGAACGCGGCGCGAAGCTGGTGGTCGTCAAGCTCGGCGCCGAGGGCGCCTACTACGACAGCGACGTGGCCGGCACTGGCCGCGTCGACGGCTTTCCGGTGAAGGAAGTGATCGACACCGTGGGCGCGGGCGACGGCTTCGCGGCCGGCGTGGTGAGCGCGCTGCTCGAAGGCCGCAGCGTGCCCGATGCCGTGCGCCGCGGCGCATGGATCGGCGCGCGCGCCGTTCAGGTGCTGGGCGATACCGAAGGCCTGCCGACGCGGGCGCAACTCGAAGAAGCGGGGCTCTGAACGCCATGACGAACGCATCGAAGAAGAACATCCTCGTCTTCCGGCCGCTGCCCGAGGATCAGCTGGCACGCCTGCAGGCCGCGCACCACGTCACCGTGGCCGATCCCCGCAAGGAGCCCGAGGCATTCGCCGCCGCGCTGCGCATCGCGCACGGGTTGATCGGATCGAGCCACACGGTCGATGCTGCGCTGCTCGATGCGGCGCCGCAGCTGCAAGTCATTTCGAGCGTGTCGGTCGGCGTCGACAACTACCCGCTGGCCGAACTGCACAAGCGCGGCATCGTGCTGTGCCACACCCCCGACGTGCTGACCGAGACGGTGGCCGACACCGTGTTCGCGATCCTCATGGCCACGCAGCGCCGCGTGGTCGAACTCTCGAACCTCGTGCGCGAAGGGCGATGGACCAGGAACATCGGCGAAGAGCTCTTCGGCACCGACGTGCATGGCAAGACGCTGGGCATCCTGGGCTTCGGCCGTATCGGGCAGGCCGTGGCGAGGCGCGCTGCACTGGGTTTCGGCATGCCGGTGCTGTACCACTCGCGCCGCGCGGTCGACCTGGCTGCGCAGGCGCCCGAACTGCAGGGCCGCGCCACGCACACGCCGCTCGACGATCTGCTCGCGCGCGCCGACATCGTGCTTGCGATGCTGCCGCTGACCGACGCCACGCGCGGCATGATCGACGCGGCCTTCTTCGCGCGCATGAAGCCCGGTGCATCCTTCATCAACGGCGGCCGAGGCGCCACCGTGAACGAAGACGCGCTGCTGCACGCCCTCGACCACGGCACGCTGCGCGCCGCAGGCCTCGACGTGTTCGCGAAGGAGCCGCTGCCGGCCGACTCGCCGCTGCGCACGCATCCGCGCGTGACGCCGCTGCCGCACATCGGCTCGGCCACGCACGAGACCCGGCACGCGATGGCGGAGCTGGCGACGACCAATCTGCTGCAGGTGCTGGCCGGGGAGAAGCCGGCGGCGCCGTACGACACGGCGGCCGCATGAGTCCCTCAAGGCTTTTCTCCCTCCCCTTCCGGGGGAGGGCAGGGGTGGGGGCAAGCGGCGCATCCACCCGG
>NZ_JBGLYU010000082.1:0-8759 GCF_047304235.1 Variovorax sp. Varisp36 | reverse complement strand
CTCGAGCAGGCGCTGCGCCACGGCCTGCGGCATCGCCGCGCCGCCGCCGCCGGCACCACCCTGGCGGCGCCCGCCACGAGCCGTGCCGCCCGCGGGCGCCGATGCCGCGCCGGCCGGGCGCTCGGCCTGGGTCTGCACCCGCGCGCCATCCTTCAGCCGGTCGCCGCCTTCGGTCACGACCTGTTCGCCGGCCTTCAGGCCCGACATGACCGCCACGTTGTCCACGCTCGATTCACCGCGCGTCACCGGCCGCTGCGACACCGTGCTGTCGTCGTTCAGCACATACACATAGTCGCCGTTGGGGCCGTGGCGCAGCGCCGTGACCGGCACCACCACCGCGCTGCTCACGGTGCGCAGCAGCAGCCGCAGGTTGACGAACTGGTTCGGGAACAGCGCATCGTCGGCATTGGAGAAACGGGCCTTGGCCTTGACGGTGCCGGTCGCGGTGTCGACCAGGTTGTCGAGGGTGGCAAAGGTACCGTTCGCGAGCCGGCGCGTGCGCGTGCGGTCGAAGGCGGTGGCGTCGAGCTTGGCGCCCTGCGCGAGGCGCTCCTGCACTTCGGGCACGCGGTCTTGCGGAATGGCGAACTCGACGTCGATGGGTGCGATCTGCGTGATGGTCGCCACGCCGTTGGTACTGCCGGTCGAGATGTAGTTGCCCGCGTCCACCGGCCGCAGGCCGATGCGCCCGCTCGCCGGCGCGGTGATGCGGCTCCAGGCAAGGTTGAGCTTGGCCGTGTTCTCGTTGGCGCGGTCGATGGCCACAGTGCCTTCGAGCTGCTTGACCAGCGCGGCCTGCGTGTCCACGTCCTGCCGGGCGATGGAGTCCTGCCCCAGCAGAGTCTGGTAGCGCTGCAGCGTGACGCGCGCCGCCGCCAGCTGCGCCTCGTCGCGCTGGCGCGCCCCGGAGGCCTGCGCCAGCGCGTTCTGGAACGGCTGCGGATCGATGGTGGCGAGCACGTCGCCCTTCTTGACCATCTGCCCTTCCTGGAAGAGCACGGCAGTGAGCACGCCCGACACCTGCGGCTGGACGATCACGTTGGCCAGCGGCGTGACGGTGCCCAGCGCTTCGAGTTGCACGGGGATGTCGGCCTGCCTGGCCGTGGCGACGCCCACCGTGCTGGAGGCCCCGCCACCGCCGCCGCGCCCACCCGGGCCGCCCGGACCACCGGGCCCGCCCTGCCGGCCGGCACCGGGGCCGCCACCGGGACCGGGAACGGGCGTCTTCGACCGCTGGATCAGATACCAGGCGCCCCCGCCCAATGCCACGAGCAGCAGCAACGTCAGCAGCCCGCCGACCCAGCGGCGCCTGCGCACCGTCGGATGTGTGGGCGAGACGGTGGGAGGCAGGGGCTCGGGTGGTTTTTCTTGTTCCATGGACGGTGCGTGCAGGAAATGCAGGGCAGGAGTGCGGACCAGCGTAGTACAGCGCGGAATGGTAGTCCGGCTGTTTGCTATGCCGTAAAGCGACGGTAAAGCTGCCCGCCGACATCCGCGATCAAGCGCAATTCACGCCTTCGGGCCGCAGTTCGCGCCGCCCGCATGCATTTCGTCGCACGCCCGTGGCAGGAATGGGCGAGCGTCGGCACAGTCCGCTGCATCGATTCGACCTTCCACTTTCAACGGAGCGCAACCATGCTGATGCAAATCATCCTTCACACGCCCAAGTGGGTCTTCGCCGTGTTCTTCCTGCTGCTGTGGCTCGGCGCCAGGCAGCTGCTCGCCAACAACGTGAGCCTGACGCGCGTCACGCTGATGCCCGTGGCGATGGGCGCGCTGTCGGTCTATGGCGTGGTTTCCGTCTTCGGCGATTCCTTCGGCGCCCTGCTCGGCTGGGCCGCCGCGGCGGTGGCGATGATGGCGCTGGTGCTGCAGCGCCCGCTGCCCGCCACCACCCGCTACGACGCGGCAGCGCGCCGCTTCCACGTGGCCGGCAGCCCGGTGCCGCTGATGCTCATGATGGGCATCTTCCTGACCAAGTACGTGGTGGGCGCAGCGCTGGCCATGCACCCCGAACTGCGCCAGCAGGCGGCCTTCGGCCTCGTGATCCCGGTGCTGTACGGTGCCTTCAGCGGTGTCTTCGCGGCCCGTGCGGTGCGCCTGTGGAAGCTGGCCATCCGTACTGACGCCATGACGGCCACGGTCGGCGCCGCCTAAGATCCCGAGCCGCAGCCCCCCAGGAAATCACCGCCATGAACGTACTCCTGCTGATCCTCAAGATCTCCGTCACGGTGGTGCTCGCCGCCTCCATCGCCGAGGCGCTCGTGCTGTCCTGGCGCAACGGCTGGCGCAGCTACGACTGGAAGGCGTCCGGCATCTCGGTGATCGACTTCCTGGTGCGCGAATACCCAATGCGCTGGCTGCTGCCGCTGGCCTTCTGGAGCGGCGCGATGGACTGGTTCTACGCCCACCGCCTCTTCACCCTGCCGATGGACCACTGGACCGGCTGGGCCGCCTGCTTCATCGGCCAGGAGTTCTGCTACTACTGGTACCACCGCGCGGCGCACCGGGTGCGCTGGTTCTGGTGCACCCACGCCATCCACCATTCGCCGAACCAGCTGAACCTGTCGGCCGCCTACCGCTTCGGCTGGACCGGCCGCCTCACCGGCACCCTGGCGTTCTTCATGCTGGCGCCGCTGCTGGGCATGCCGCCGCGGGTGATCCTGCTGATGCTCACGCTGAACCTGCTGTACCAGTTCTGGATCCACGCGACCTGGATCCCGCGCCTCGGGCCGCTCGAATGGGTGCTGAACACCCCCTCGGCCCACCGCGTGCACCACGCCTCCAACCTGGAATACCTGGACGGCAACTACGGCGGCGTGCTGATCGTGTTCGACCGCCTGTTCGGCACCTACATTCCCGAGCGCGCCGACATCCCCTGCCGCTACGGGCTGGTGAACCCGGTCACCTCGTACAACCTTTTCGCGATCGAGTTCATGCACTGGCGCGCGCTGTTCCGCGACCTGGCCTCGGCCCGCTCGGTGCGCGCCTTCGTCGGCTACCTCGTGAAGCCGCCGGGCTGGAAGCCCGACGGGCCGGGCGAGACGACCGAGGAGCTGCGGGAGCGCGCGGCCTTGCAGGCGACATCGCCGCCATCGCTGGCCGCCTCAGATTTCATTCCTGTCCAATACAAGGAGTTGTCATGAACCACATTGCATCGAATCCCACCCGCTCCGACGTCGAGCGCCTCGCCCGCCGCCGCGCCGGCGCCAAGATGGGCTGGTACATCCACGCTTTTGTCTACGTGCTGGTCAACCTCGGCCTCGTCGCGCTCTCGGCGGCCCATGGCCGCAACTGGGCGATGTACCCGCTCATGGGCTGGGGCCTGGGCCTGCTGATCCATGGCGCCGTGGTCTGGTTCGTGGCCGGCGGCGGCTTCTACGACAGGCTCGTGGAGCGCGAACGCCGCGCACTGGGTACCGGGGACCACGGGTGACTCCTGAAGCGCTACCGCGATTTCGTGCGGAGAACTTCCGCAACATGCTGCGGCATGGCCTGATCACCGCCGCCTTCTGCTGCTTCATCGCTTCGGCGTTGGCGATCTCAGGCAACGGCAGTTGGGAATCCCAGATGGTGTACTCGCTGTCGATCGGAATGATCTGTTGGCTCGTCATCGACACCGGCCGGTTGCTTCTGAGTGGTCACAAGGAGGTGCTGTGGCCGCACGGCCTCTGGGGCTACGGACTGATAGCACTGGGCGTCACCGTCGGCTTTCTGGGCGGCAACGCCATCGGCGACGCCTGGGTCGGCGCGCCGCAGTTCGAGTTCCGCAACCTCGCCGCGCGCAAGATGACCTCGACCATCGTCATCACTCTGGTTGCCACTATCGGCATGTGCTTCTTCTTCTTCAGCCTCGGCAAGAGCAAGCACATGCAGCGCCAGATCGAGCTGGCGCAGCGCAATGCCACCGAGGCGCGGCTGAAGCTGCTCGAAACACAGCTCGAGCCGCACATGCTGTTCAACACGCTGGCCAACCTGCGCGTGCTGATCACCGTCGACCCGCCGCGCGCCGTGGCCATGCTCGACCGGCTCAACAGCTACCTGCGCATGACCTTGAGCGGCTCGCGCGCGCTGGCGCATCCGTTGTCGGCCGAGTTCGAGCGGCTGGGCGACTACCTCGAACTGATGTCGGTGCGCATGGGCGAGCGCCTGCGCTACACGCTCGACCTGCCGGACGACCTGCGCGGTGCGCCCGTGCCACCACTGCTGCTGCAGCCGCTGGTGGAAAACAGCATCCGCCACGGACTGGAGCCGAAGGTGGAAGGCGGCGAGATCGTCGTGCGCGCCCGCAGGCAGGCCGGCCTGCTGGAGATCGAGGTGAGCGACACCGGCGTGGGCCTCGATGCCGCACCGCCTTCTGAAGGCAGCGGCTTCGGGCTCGAGCAGGTGCGCGAGCGGCTGGCCACGGTATACGGCGCCCAGGGCCGCATGAGCCTCTCGCCCTCGCCCGCCGGCGGCACCTGCGCCACGCTGAGCTTCCCCACGCCGGTCTGAACAACCTCACCCCACAACAACACAACCAGATGACCCCGACCGCCCTCATTGCCGAAGACGAACCCCTGCTCGCTCAGGCCCTCAAGGCCGAACTGGCCGCCGCATGGCCCGAACTGCAGATCGTCGCCACGGCAGGCGACGGCCGCAGCGCGGTGCGCGAGGCGCTGCGCCTGCTGCCGCAGGTGCTGTTCTTCGACATCCGCATGCCCGGCCTCGACGGCCTGGGCGCCGCCGCCGAACTGGCCGACAGCTGGCCCATCGACGAGGCGCCGATGCCCCAGCTGGTGTTCGTGACGGCCTACGACGAATACGCCACCCGCGCCTTCGAGGCCCAGGCCCTCGACTACGTGCTCAAGCCCGTGCAGCCCGGGCGCCTGCGCAAGACCGTAGGCCGGCTGCAGCAGGCGCTGTCCGCACGGCAACCTGCACCCACATCCGCCGTGGCCGACGAAGCGCTCGAACGAACGCTCGCCCAGTGGCGCCAGGTGCTGACGGCCGCTGGAGCCGGCGCGGCAGCAGCGGCCACCGCCCCGCTGCGCTTGATCGCCGCCAGCGACGCCGGTGGCAGCACCGTGCGCATGGTGCCCATCGACGAAGTGCTGTACTTCGAAGCCGCCGACAAATACCTGCGCGTGCTGACCGCCTCGCACGAATACCTGATCCGCACGCCGCTCAAGCAATTGCTGACCCAGCTCGACGCCGACACTTTCTGGCAGGTGCATAGGGCGGTGGTGGTGCGCAGTTCGGCCATCGAATCGGTGCACCGCGACGAGGCCGGCAAGCTGCACCTGATGCTGCGTGGCAGGGCCGAGAAGATCCCGGTCAGCCGCCTGTACGCCCATCTTTTTCGCGCCATGTGAAATCGGCTGGCGCGCCCAAAGAAAAAGCCGGCCCTTCGGGGGCCGGCTTTTTCATTCAGTCACGAATGGCGTTGCAATTTAGCGCCAGTGGCCATGGCCGCGGTAGTAGCCTCGACCATAGTAGCGCGGGCCGTAGTAGGCCGGCGGGCCGTAGTAGACAGGGGCCGGACGGTAGTACACGGGCGGCGGGTTGTAGTAGACCGGGGCCGGGGGTGCGTAGTACACGGGTGCCGGCGGCGCATAGACCGGCGCCGGATAGTAGGCCGGAGCGCCCACGCCCACTGCCACGCCGGGAAGGCCGACACCGACCGACCAGCTCACGTCGCTACGGGCACTGGCTGAAGTGGCTGCAAACAATGCACCGGCTGCCACCACGCCTGCGGTGGCCCATTTGAAGAAAGTTGAACGTGTGAGGCTCATGATCCTGGACTCCTTGTTTCGGTGGGCTGCGTTCGGATCTGAACCGCCCATGGATGTATTGAACGCGGCAAATGCAAAGGGGGTGCACCGGGCATTGTGAAGAACGTTGCCAAAGGTAACCTATAAGGGGTGCCCTCTAGAATGAGGCAATGACCTCCCCGACCGACAAAAACGGCGCCAAAACGACCGCTGCACCAAGCAATTTCCTGCGCCACGTGATCGAGAACGATCTCGCACAGGGTGCTTATTCTGGCCGCAAATGGGGCGGATCGCCCGGCAACGCCACCCACCACGCCCAGGGCATGGCCGACCCGGCCAGGGTGCGCATGCGCTTTCCGCCCGAGCCCAACGGCTACCTGCACATCGGCCATGCCAAGAGCATCTGGCTCAACTTCGAGTTGGCCAAGGAATACGGCGGCGTGAGCCACCTGCGCTTCGACGACACCAACCCCGAGAAAGAAGACCAGGAATACGTCGACTCGATCCGCGACGCGGTGAAGTGGCTCGGCTACGAAACCTATCTGGCCGACCGCCCCAGCGCCCCCGGCACGCTGCAGCCGCACGAGTATTTCGCGAGCAACTACTTCGACTTCATGTACGAGGCCGCCGAATACCTGATCGGCGCCGGCCTCGCCTACGTCGACGAACAGACCGCCGAAGAGGTGCGCGCGAACCGCGGCGACTTCAACACGCCCGGCACCGACAGCCCCTTCCGCACCCGCACGCCCGAGGAAAACCTCGCGCGCTTTCGCGCCATGCGCGACGGCCAGGTCGCCGATGGCGCCGCCATCCTGCGCGCGAAGATCGACATGGCCAGCACCAACATCAACATGCGCGACCCCGCGCTGTACCGCGTGCGCCGGGCCACCCACCACAACACCGGCGACAAGTGGTGCATCTATCCGATGTACACCTACGCGCACCCCATCGAGGACGCGCTGGAACAGATCACCCACAGCATCTGCACGCTGGAGTTCGAAGACCAGCGTCCCTTCTACGACTGGCTGCTCGATCGCCTCGCCGAAGGCGGCCTCGTCGCCAGCCCGCACCCGCGCCAGTATGAATTCGCCCGCCTCAACGTGACCCACGTGCTCACCAGCAAGCGCAAGTTGCGCCAGCTGGTCGAAGAGAAATACGTCGACGGCTGGGACGATCCGCGCATGCCCACCATCGCCGGCCTGCGCCGCCGCGGCTACACGCCCGAGGCGCTGCGGCTGTTCTGCGAACGCAGCGGCACGACCAAGTCGGGCGGCTGGATCGATTACGCCAGCCTCGAGGCCGCGCTGCGCGACACCTTGGACCCGATCGCCCCGCGCGCGATGGCCGTGCTCGACCCGGTCAGGCTCGTCATCACCAACTGGGGCGAACTGATGGGCGGCGACGGCACGCTCGACGACTGCTCGGCGCCGGTTCACCCCCATCACCCGGAAATGGGCCATCGCGAGTTCAAGCTCGGCCGCGAGGTATGGATCGAACGCACCGACTACGAAGAAGTGCAACCCAAGGGCTTCTTCCGCCTGTTCCCGGGCAACAAGGTGCGGCTCAAGTACGGCCACGTCATCGAATGCACCGGCGGCACCAAGGATGCGAGCGGCAAGCTCGTCGAAGTGCAGGCCACGCTGGTTCCGGACACCAAGAGCGGTACGCCCGGCGCGGATGCGATCAAGGTAAAGGGCAACATCACCTGGGTGGCGGCCGCGGATGCGGTGCAGGCCGAGGTGCGGCTGTACGAGCGGCTGTTTGCCGCGGCCCATCCGGGCAGCGGCGAACTGCTGGAGGAACTGAACAAGGCGAGCCTGGAGGTGTGCTCGGCGTTCGTCGAGCCTTCGCTGGCCAGGGCCGAAGCGGGTGTCGGCATTCAGTTCGAGCGGCATGGGTACTTCGTGCTCGACGCGAAGGCCAGCGCGGACGGCAAGCCCGTGTTCAACCGCGCGGCGGGGATGCGGGACAGCTGGGGCAAGTAAGCCCTGCGCTGCTATTCGGGCCGCTTGTAGACCACGCCCAGCACCGCACTGTTCTCGTCGGTGGTGCAAACGGCGGACCGTCCCTGCGGCCCGACCTTCAGGTTGATCGTGTAGACGCCGTCGCGCGGCGTCGTGCCGCTGTCCACCACGATGCTGCCCGGGGGCACACGCAGTTCGCGCGCGGCCGCAGCGACGCAGTTCTTGACGCTCGCCTCGGGCGCGCCGCCGACGCGCAAGGATGAGCTGCTGCAGGCGGCCATCGAAAGGCCTGCCGCCGCCACGCACGCGAGATGGATGTGGCTTCGCATCGTCATGCCGGGTTCTCCTGTGTGATGAGCCGATTGGAATCTCCAAGGCGGCCCGAATGCTGCAGGACAGACCCGGGCTATCCTGTGCGCTCATGACTTTTCCGAGCTCTTCCCGCCTGATCCGCTTCAACAAACCTTACGGCGTCCTCAGCCAGTTCACGCCAGAGGGCCGCTGGCGCGGCCTGAAAGATTTCATCGACATCCCCGGCGTCTACGTCGCCGGCCGGCTCGATGCCGACAGCGAGGGCCTGCTGCTGCTCACCGACGACGGCAAGCTCCAGGCACACATCGCCGATCCGCGCTTCAAGATGGAGAAGATCTACTGGGTGCAGGTGGAAGGCGAGCCGACCGAAGCGGCGCTCACCGCCCTGCGCTCGGGCGTGCAGCTCAACGACGGCCCCACGCGCCCCGCGCGTGCCCGGCTGCTCGATCCGCCGCCCGAGGTGTGGGAGCGGCAACCGCCCATCCGCGAGCGCAAGAGCATTCCCACCGCGTGGATCGAACTGGCGATCCGCGAGGGCCGCAACCGCCAGGTGCGGCGCATGACGGCGGCCGTGGGGCTCCCGACGCTGCGGCTGATCCGCGCTGCCATCGGGCCCCACACGCTCGAAGGCCTCGCGCCCGGAACCTGGCGCGGATAGCGCCCTCCATCCAACGCATTCCCAACCTTCTCTTCACATGAAGCAAACGCCCTTTTCCTTCCCCGCCCCTCC
>NZ_JBGLYU010000081.1:0-10799 GCF_047304235.1 Variovorax sp. Varisp36 | reverse complement strand
ATGCGCCGCCGTGCCCCCACCCCAGCCCTCCCCAGCGGGGGAGGGGGAAATACCCCGAAATCAGAACGCGGGGATCAGCGAACCCTTGAACTGCGTCTCGATGAAGCTCTTCACCTCCGGCGACTGGTACGCCGCCACGAGGCGCCTGGCCCAGGGCTTGTCCTTGTCGGCGCGGCGCACGGCGATCAGGTTGGCGTACGGGCTCTTGGCGGCTTCCTTGATGACGGCGTCCTTGTTCAGCGACAGGCCGGCCTTCTCGGCGTAGTCGTTGTTGATGGCGGCGATGGTCAGGTCGTCGAGCGAGCGCGGCAGCTGGGCTGCGTCGAGCGCCACCAGCTTCAGCTTTTTCGGGTTGGTCACCACGTCGAGCGGCGTGGCGGTGTTGTTCTTCACCGCCTCGGGCTTCAGCGTGATGAGGCCGGCCTGCTGCAACAGCAACAGCGCGCGATTGCCGTTCGACGGATCGTTCTGGATGCCGACTGTCGCGCCGTTGGGCAGCTGGTCGACGGCCTTGATCTTGTGCGAGTAGAAGCCCAGCGGCGCGGTGATGGTCAGGCCGACGGGCACGATGTCGAAGCCGCGCGCCTTGTTCTGGTTGTCCAGGAAGGGCTGGTGCTGGAAGGCGTTGGCGTCGAGGTCGCCCGAGGCCAGCGCCGCGTTGGGCAGCTGGTAGTCGTTGAACACCACGACCTGGATGTTCAGGCCGTCCTTGGCGGCGACCTTCTTGACCACCTCGAAGATCTGCTCGCCGTTGCCGACGGAGACGCCGACCTTGAGCGTGTTCTTGTCCTGCGCGAAGGCGGTGTTGCCGGCAAGGAGGGCGGCGGCAAGCGTGGCCAGGGCGAGGGTGCGGCGGCGAAAAGTGCTGTGCATGTTGTTGTGCGAAATCAAAAAAAGAAGGCGCGAATGTGGCATTGCGGACGCCGTTTGGAAACGAACCATTGCGCATATCTATATGGCGCCCATCGGGTCACACCTTTGTGCCCTTATGTGTTCAAAGGCATAAGCAAGCACCGATTTGTTCGTTCCCTTTCGTTGCCTTTCTTCTCATACTCGACACCTTTTCGCGAACCTCCGCGACCTGCGCGCTGCGCGGGCCGCGCTTTTCTCCATGACCCAACCCACGCCTGACTCGGGCCGCGACATTCACGCGGCGCCAGTCATCCGTCTCCAATCGGTGCAGAAGTCCTTCGCCTTGCCCAACGGCGAGGTGTTCGACGCCGTGCAATCGCTCTCGCTCGACATCCACCAGGGCGACGTGTTCGGCCTGATCGGCAAGAGCGGTGCCGGAAAATCGACACTGCTGCGTCTCATCAACCTGCTGGAGCGGCCCGATGCGGGCAAGGTGCTCGTCGGCGGGCGCGACCTCACCACGCTCTCGCGCCGCGAGCTGCGCGACACGCGCCAGAACATCGGCATGATCTTCCAGCAGTTCAACCTGCTGCAGAACGCCACGGTGTTCGACAACGTGGCCTTCCCGCTGAAGATTCACGGCCGCCACTCGAAGGCCGAGATCGATGCCCGTGTACGCGAGTGCCTGGCGCTTGTGGGCCTGGCCGAGAAGATCGACACCTACCCGGCCCAGCTCTCGGGCGGGCAGAAGCAGCGCGTGGCGATTGCCCGCGCGCTGGCGCCGCGCCCGCAGGTGCTGCTGTGCGACGAGCCCACCTCGGCGCTCGACTCCGAAACCACGCGCTCGCTGCTCGAAACGCTGCGCGACATCAACCAGAAGATCGGCGTGACCATCGTGATCGTGACGCACGAGCTGTCGGTGGTCGAGGTGCTGTGCCGCAACGTGGCGATTCTCGAGAGGGGCCGGCTGGTGGAGCAGTTCGCGGTCGATGCGCCGAGCGAGGAGCGCAAGACCGCGCTGGGCCGCGAGATCGACGAATTGGTGCGTCGCCGCGAACGCGAGGCGCGCCTGCCGGTCGTGCCGCGTCCGGCTTCGGTACAGCGCAACGCGCTGGAGGCGGCCTATGTTTGAGAACATCGCCCCCATCCTCCCCGAGCTGTGGGTCGCCACCGGCCAGACCTTCATGATGCTGGCCATCGGCCTCTCGGCCGCGGTGCTCATCGGTGGGCCGCTGGGCATCCTGCTGTTCCTGCTGGGCCCTGGCCAGTCGCTGGAGAACAAGCCCGCGTTCCTGGTGCTCAACTGGCTGGTGAACACGGTGCGTTCGTTCCCTTTCATCATCCTGCTGGTGGCCTTGGTGCCGTTCACGCGGGTGATTGCGGGCACGTCGATCGGGCCGCTGGCGGCCGCGGTGCCGCTGTCGTTTGCGGCCATTCCGTACCTGGCGCGGCTGGTCGACCAGTGCCTGCGCGAAGTGCCGCGCGGCGTGATCGAGGCGGCGCACGCCATGGGCGCGACCGAGTTGCAGATCGTATGGCGCGTGCTGCTGGTGGAGGCCCGCTCGGGCCTGGTGCTGGCGCTGACGGTGCTGGCCGTGAGCTTTCTCTCGTACTCGGCCGTGGCCGGTGTGGTGGGCGGTGGCGGCATCGGCGACCTGGCCATCCGCTATGGCTACTACCGTTTCCAGACCGACGTGATGGTGCTCACCGTGGCGCTGCTCGTGGTGCTCGTACAGATCCTGCAATTCGTGGGCAACACCACGGCGAGCAGGCTGGACAAGCGTTGATTCTTTTTTTCTCAGCTTTCCCTATCCCATGAAAACCGCATTCCTGCGCCGTTCCGTTCTCGCCCTGTCCCTGGCTGCCGTCTCGCTCGGCGGCCTCTCGCTGCAGGCCCACGCGCAAGACCCCGCCAAGAAGAACCTCGTGATCGGCGGCACCGCCGGCTCCAACGCCGACCAGCTCAAGGCCGGCATCGTGCCCATCCTCGAGAAGAAGGGCTACAAGGTGAAGCTGGTCGAGTTCAACGACTACGTGCAGCCCAACCTCGCACTGGCCCAGGGCTCGCTCGACGCCAATTTCTTCCAGCATCAGGTCTATCTGAAGAAGTTCGCGGCCGACCAGAAGCTCGACCTGGCCGAACTGGTGCAGGGTCCGATCGCCCCGATGGGCGTGTATTCGACCAAGCGCAAGACGCTGGCCGACATGAAGGAAGGCGACCGCGTGACGCTGCCGAACGACCCGAGCAACCTGGCCCGAGCGCTGGTGCTGCTGGAGCAGAACAAGCTGATCACGCTCAAGCCCGGCATCGACGTGTTGCGCTCGACGGAAAAGGACGTGGCCGAAAACCCGAAAAAGCTGAAGTTCATTCCGCTCGAAGCCGCGCAACTGCCGCGTTCGCTGGGCGACACTGAGTACGCCATCGTCAACGGCAATTTCGCGATCTCGTCGGGCCTGAAGCTCACCGAAGCCGTGGTGCTGGAGAAAACGCCGGACTACTATCTGAATGTGGTGGCCGTGAAGACCGCCGACAAGAACACGCAGTGGGCCAAGGACATCGCCGAAGCCTACCGGTCGAAGGAGTTCAAGGCGGTGGTCGACAGCAAGTTCCAGGGCTACGCCAAGCCCAGCTTCCTGCAGTAACTTCGCAGACAACAAAGGACGCCCCATGCCAGTGCTCGCCGTATTCGATGCCCAAGGAAGCTGGCGCGACACGCATGTGTGCGACGGCTGGATCACCGAGCACCTGGCCGGGCAGGGCGTGAGTTGGGGGCGTGGCAAGAAGAAGGGGCAGCGCGTGCTGGAGAGCGCCGGGCTGTTCTATGTGCCGACCGCCGACGGTTACCTGGGGCTGCTTGTCGAGGCCGGCGAATGGGTGTCGGTGCCGGACGGCAAGCCGCACTTCTTCGATGCGGGCGAGGTTGAGTCTTTCGACGCCTTGCCTGCTTCGTTGCCGCTCTTCGAGGCTTTCGTCGAAGAAGTTCTCTCGCTGACGGGCAACGACGCTGACGAAGAGTAGAGGCGGCGGCGCGGGTGTGGTGCGCTCTTGTTCAGGGCGCGTGCACAGGCCGCCGGGTACTGCCCACCGCGAATGTCCCCCCGGCCTTCCGCCGCCTCCTTTCTTTATTTCGCTGCGGGGAGCGCCCGACGCCCTGTGCACCTGGGCACGCTGCCGGTGCTTGCCGATCAACGGAGGCTCTGAACGATCACGTCGCTTGTCGCGGCGCAGATGGACAGCCTCGACAGCGAGCCGAGCCGCGGCTGAACAAGAGGCGGGCTCAGGCCGCCAGGAACGCTTCGATCATCCGCGCCACGCGCTGCGGCTGGTCGTGGTGCAGCATGTGGCCCGCGTCCTCGAGGCGCTCGATGCGGCTGTTGCCGACCGACTTCAGCCGCTCGTGGAATTCGTCGAGCGTATAGCGGTTCTTCCACCAGCCTTGCAGGCTGTCGTCCGCGGCCTCGACCATCAGCAGCGGTGCGGTGATGCGCGCATACAGCGCAAGCGTTTCGTCGACCCGGAAGATGTGGGCGTTGACGATCTTGTGCGCCGCCTCGCCGAGGATCTGCCAGCGCTCACCGCCATCGGGTTGCGCGTGGTTGGCCGCCCAGTGGCTGGCGAGCCACTGGGCCTTGTCGGGCGTGAGGCGCGGGTTGGTCTTCATGAGGCGGCGCGCGACGCCGTCCACGGCCGAGTAGCCGGCCAGCGCCATCTCGCCGCGGTGCAGGCGCTTGAGTTCGTCGATCCACTGGCCGTAGCGCGCGGGCGCTTCCTCGGGCTTGCGCGCGGGCATGCCGAAGCCTTCGAGGTTGACGAGGCGGCGGATGCGCTGGGGCCGCACGCCGGCGTAGTGCATGGCGACGTTGCCGCCCATGCTGTGGCCGACGAGATCGACTTGCCGTGCGTTGTCGCCCTCGCCAGCGTAGTGGTCGAGCAGCCATTCGAGGTCGGCCAGGTAGTCGGCGAGCCAGTAGTTGTCGACGCCGCCACCGTCCGTGAGGCCGAAGCCGCGCCAGTCGGGAGCGATGATGAAGCGCTCCTGCTCCATTGCATCGACCACGAACTGCCACGACGCCGCCACGTCCATCCAGCCGTGCACCAGCACCAGCGGCGGTCGCGCATCGGAGGGCTGGCCCCAGAGGCGCACGTGGTAGCTGAGGTTGCGCACGGGCACGAATTCGCTGCGGGAGGGGCGGAGGATTTGGTACATGGGCGCCGATGATAAAGAGGCCTTTGTGCTGACGCAGTCCGGCGCACGACAGCCGGCCGCCACGGAATGCCCGGGTTTTGGTGCAACGGCCAGCGGGTTGCGGGTCGGGGCGGTAGCATCCCGCGCATGAAAAAGATCCAACTTGGTCAAAGCGACCTGCACGTCACCCCGATCTGCCTCGGCACGATGACCTTCGGCGAACAGGTCGACGAGCCCACCTCCCACGCCATCCTGAGTCGCTCGCTCGAGCGCGGCGTCGACTTCATCGACACCGCCGAGATGTACTCGGTGCCCGCGCGCAAGGAAACCTACAGCGTCACCGAAACCATCATCGGCAACTGGTTCGCCGCCAACCCCGGCGCGCGCCAGAAGCTGGTGGTCGCGACCAAGGTGGCCGGCCCGTCGCGCGGCATGCCCTGGGTGCGCGAAGGCAATGGCATGACGGCGGCCGACGTCGAGGCCTCGTGCAACGCCAGCCTGAAGCGGCTGAAGACCGATGTCATCGATCTTTACCAGATCCACTGGCCGGAACGCCACGTGCCAATGTTCGGCAACATCTACTACGACCCGGTGAAGGAAACATCGCAGACTCCGATCCAGGAGCAGCTCGAAGCGATGGGCAGGCTGGTGAAGGCGGGCAAGGTGCGCGCCATCGGCCTGTCGAACGAAACGCCCTACGGCGTGCACGAGTTCGTGCGGCTGGCCGAGCAGCACGGGCTGCCGCGCGTGGCGACGGTGCAGAACGTGTACAGCCTCATCAGCCGAGGGCACGAGAATGCGCTGGACGAGACGATGCACCGGCTGGGCGTGTCGCTGCTGGCGTATTCGCCGCTGGCCTTCGGCCTGTTGACGGGCAAGTACGACCAGAGCGGCATCGAGGGGCCTGATGCGCCCAAGGGCGCGCGGATCTCGAGCTATGAATCGGTGCGCAAGCAGCGCTGGGGCCGTCCCGATTCGCTGCGTGCGGCCAGGCGCTACAACCAGCTGGCACGCGACAACGGCCTGACGCCGACCCGACTGGCGCTGGCCTTCTGCTACACGAAGTGGCAGGTGGCGAGCACGATCATTGGCGTGACCTCGTTGGCGCAGCTGGAAGAAGACCTGGACGCGTACGGCACCACGCTGTCGCCCGAGATCCTGGCGGAGATCGACAAGATCCGCTGGGAAATCCGCGACCCGGCGGCGTGAGCAAGAAGACCCACGTGTCCGAAACGCCCGCAACGCAGTTGTTGCGGACGCACAAGGTCGCGTTCACGGAGCATCCCTACGAGTACGTCGAGCACGGCGGTGCGCAGCGCGGCGCCGAGATGCTCGGGCTCGACCCGTTCACCGTCATCAAGACGCTGGTGATGCAGGACCAGGACGCCCGGCCGCTGATCGTGCTGATGCACGGCAACCGCACGGTGTCGACCAAGAACCTCGCGCGGCAGATCGGCGCCAAGTCGGTCGAGCCCTGCAAGCCCGAGGTGGCGCAGCGGCACAGCGGCTACATGGTGGGCGGCACGTCGCCGTTCGGCACGCGGCGCGAGATGCCGGTGTACGTGGAGGCCACCGTTCTCGAACTGCCGAAGATCGTGCTCAACGGCGGGCGCCGGGGCTACCTGATCGGCATCGATCCGCAGGTGTGCGTGGCGCTGCTGGGCGCGAAGCCCGTGCAGTGTGCGCTGGCAGAATAGCCGGCGGCGGTCGTCGCCGGATAGAACAACAACCATCTCCGCGGAGCGCCGCCTTGAGTTTCAACTTGCCTTCCCTCATCGCCATCGTGGCGTCGTACCTGATCGGCTCGCTGTCCTTCGCGGTCATCGTGAGCAAGGCGCTCGGCATGGCCGATCCGCGCAGCTATGGCAGCAAGAACCCCGGCGCCACCAACGTGCTGCGTTCGGGCAACAAAGGCGCGGCGTTGGCCACTCTGCTGCTCGATGCGCTCAAGGGTTGGGTGCCGGTGTTCTTCATCCACCGGTTCGGCGCGCAATGGGGGTTGGGGGAGGATGTCGCCGCCCTGGCCGGCCTGGCTGCGTTCCTCGGCCACCTTTACCCGGTGTTCTTCGGCTTCCAGGGCGGCAAGGGCGTGGCCACCGCGGCGGGCGTGCTGGTGGGCATCGCGCCCTGGCTGGGGCTGGCGACCGGCGCCACATGGCTGATCGTCGCGGTCTTCTTTCGTTACTCGTCGCTGTCGTCGCTGGCGGCCGCCTTCTTTGCGCCGGCTTACTATCTGATTGGCGGCGGCATTGCGTGGCCACTCGACCGCACGGTGCTGGTCGCGATCATCGTCATGAGTTTGCTGCTGATCTGGCGGCACCGCGAAAACATCCGCCGGCTCGCGGCCGGCACGGAGTCGAAACTCGGCTCGAAGAAAAAGGCTTGAAAACACCATGGCTTCCATCACCCGCTTCCACGTCGGCCCCCGCCTTTCCGAGACGGCCGTGCACAACGGCACCGTCTACCTCGCGGGCCAGGTGCCCGACGACACCACGCAGGACATCCGCGGCCAGACCGCGCAGGTGCTGGCCATGGTCGACCGCCTGCTGGCCGAGGCCGGCAGCGACAAGTCGCGCATCCTCATGACGCAGATCTTCCTGGCGGACATCACCGACATCACCGCCATGAACGAGGTGTGGGACGCGTGGATTCCGGCCGGCAATACGCCGCCGCGCGCGACCGTGCAGGCCAAGATGGCCAATGCGGCCTACAAGATCGAGATCGTCGTAACGGCCGCGCAGGCCTGACACCTGGGCTTCAATAGCGTTTTTCGAGGACCATCTGGTCCGCGTCGCGCCGCATCGAGAAGCGGTTGATGAAGCTGTTGCCCAGCAGCACGAAAGGCATGGCCTGCGGTGAGACGATGGCGTCGATGTCGTAGACCTCGACGTCGCCCACGCGCACCGATTGCAGGCGCAGCCGGTAGCCTTGCGCCTGCCCGTTGGCGGTGTTCATCACGACGCGCTGGCCCTTGCTGTAGTCGAGCCCGATGCGCAGGGCATCGTCGGCCGACAGTGCGATCGACGTGGCGCCCGTGTCGAGCATGAAAGTGACGGGCCGGCCGTTGATGGCGCCCTGTGTCATGAAATGCCCGCGGCTGTCTGCCGACAGCACGACGCGGCTGCCCCCACCGCCCGTTCCACCCCCGCCACCGATGCTGACCGGCGTGTCCATGCGCAGGTTGACGCGCTTGCCATCGAGTTCGACCACGGCCTGCTCGGCCTGCAGCGACACCAGTTTCACGCCCTGGTAGCTCTCGCCAACCGCGATGGTCTTGGGCGGGTTGCCGTTCACGATCAGGATGGCGCGGCTGCCGATGCTGCCGGTCAGGGTCACCGAGCCGGCGGCGTGCGCCACGGCAGCGGCAGCCAGCAGCTGCGCTGCGACGACGAGCGCTTTCATGCGGCCGGGCTCAGTCGCGGAAATTGTTGAACGTGAGCGGCATGTCCGGCACGTCCTTCTTGATGAGCGCCATGGCGGCCTGGAGATCGTCGCGCTTGGCGCCGGTGATGCGCACCGCGTCGCCCTGGATCGCGGCCTGCACCTTGAGCTTGCTGTCCTTGACGATGCGGGTGATCTTCTTGGCCTGCTCGCTCTCGATGCCGCTCTTGATCTTGATGACCTGCTTGACCTTGTCGCCGCCCATCTTCTGGACGTCGCCCTTGTCGAGGAAGCGCACGTCGACGCTGCGCTTGGTGAGCTTGCTGCGCAGGATGTCTTCCACCTGCACGAGCTGGAACTCGGCGTCGCCGATCATGGTGATTTCCTTGTCCTTGAGCTCGACGGCAGCGGCCGTGCCCTTGAAATCGAAGCGCGTTGCGATCTCCTTGGCGGTGTTCTCGACCGCGTTCTTCACTTCGGGCAGGTTGGGCTCGCAGACGGTATCGAAGGACGGCATGGACTCTCTCCTGAATTCACTTGGGCTGGATGCGACAATTCTCCCATGATCGTGGAGTCCAACGTCCCGCTGCAGCCCTACAACAGCTTCGGCATCGTCGCGCGTGCGCTGCATCTTGTGCGCATCGCCAGCGAAGCCGACCTGGTCGCGCTGCACGCCGACGCGGCATGGCGCGATGCGCCCCGTTTCGTGCTGGGCGGCGGCAGCAACATCGTGCTCACGGGCGACGTCAAGCCGCTGGTGCTGAAGATCGAGATCAAGGGCCTGCGGCTGGTGGAAGAAACCCCGCGCGCCTGGATCGTCGAGGCCGGTGCCGGCGAGAACTGGCACGACGCCGTCGAATGGATGGTGCGCAGCGGCTACCCGGGGCTCGAAAACCTGGCGCTGATTCCGGGCACGGTGGGCGGCTCGCCGGTGCAGAACATCGGCGCCTACGGTGTCGAACTGCAGGACCGCTTCGAGTCGCT
The DNA here is from genome assembly GCF_047304235.1 of Variovorax sp. Varisp36. Taxonomy (NCBI): domain Bacteria; kingdom Pseudomonadati; phylum Pseudomonadota; class Betaproteobacteria; order Burkholderiales; family Comamonadaceae; genus Variovorax; species Variovorax sp. Varisp36. Next base: position 1,395 of record NZ_JBGLYU010000081.1, on the reverse strand, counting down.
CGACGCCTACGACCTGGAAACCGGCCGCAGCTTCACGCTCGATGCCGCGCAGTGCGCCTTCGGCTACCGCGATTCGGTGTTCAAGCACGTGCGCAGCGGCCCGAACGACTTCGGGCTGGCGGGCCGGGCGGTGATCACCCGGGTGCGATTCCGTTTGCCCAAGCCGTGGAAGGCCGTGGTCGGCTACCTCGACCTGGAGCGCAAGATGGAAGAAACCGGCAACTTCACGCCGGACGCCCAGGACATCTTCGACTGGATCTGCGCCATCCGCCGCGCCAAGCTGCCCGACTGGCGCGTGCTGGGCAACGCCGGCAGCTTCTTCAAGAACCCGACGGTCACACCCGAGCAGTGCGCCGACATCATTGCGCGTGACCCGAAGATCGTGCACTACCCGATGGCCGACGGCAGCATCAAGCTTGCGGCCGGCTGGCTCATCGACGCCTGCGGCTGGAAAGGCAAGTCGGTGGGCAATGCCGGCGTGTACGAGCGGCAGGCGCTGGTGCTGGTCAACCGCGGCGGTCGCGAGAACCCGGTGACGGGCGGCGAGGTGATGACCCTGGCCAAGGCCATTCAGACCAGCGTGTACGAGCGCTTCGGCATCCGGCTGGAGCCGGAACCGGTGGTGGTCTGACGGCATGGATCTCGACTTCCTGCACCTGAACTTCCGCCGCCGCATCGGTGCCCTCGTGTGGGCCCGGCGGGCGGTGCCGCTCGTCGCGCTGGCCGCCGTGTTCCTGGGTTCGCGCCGCTGGGGTTCGGTGGTGGCCGTGATCGTGGTGGCGCTGCTGTTCTCGGCGGTGCTCAAGTTCCTCGAAACCAGCCTGCGCCGCCAGTTCATCCGCGAGGCCCGGCTGCCGTCGTTTCTCATCGGCAAGCTGCGCGAGGCGCATCCGCAACTGAGCCGGCGCGACGCCGAGCTGGTGCTGCGCGGCCTGCGCCAATTCTTCATGTCACACCTGCGCAGCGACCGCAAGTTCGTCGCCATGCCTTCGAAGGTGGTCGACACGGCGTGGCACGAGTTCATCCTGCACACGCAGGGCTACCAGAACTGGTGCAAGGCGGCCTTCGGCGCCATGCTGCACCACAGTCCGGCCGAGGTGCTGGGCAAGGACGCGCGGCGCAACGACGGCCTGCGCCGCACCTGGTACTGGGCCTGCAAGGAGGAGAGCATCGATCCGCGCAAGCCGGCGCGGCTGCCGCTGCTGTTTGCGCTGGACATCAAGTTCGCCATTGCGGGCGGCTTCCACTACGTGCCCGATTGCCGGGCGGTCGAGCGGCATATCGGCTCCGATGCCCAGTGCGGTACCAGCTTCGGCGAATCGTCATCGTCGGATGGCGGTAGTGCGGGCGATGCGGGCGGGTTCGGCGGCAGCGAATCGAGCAGCAGTGGCGGGG
>NZ_JBGLYU010000080.1:0-11083 GCF_047304235.1 Variovorax sp. Varisp36 | reverse complement strand
TTCCCGTGTGAAAGTAGGTCATCGTCAGGCTCTTACAGCCCAAAAAACCCCAGTCAGTGATCTGACTGGGGTTTTTTGCTTTAGGGAGTTTGAAAATGGAAATGCAATGGGAATGACGACACCGTCAATAACCAAACCGAACAGCCAATAAAAAAGCCCGATGGACAATCCATCGGGCTTTTTAGTTGGCGCAATCAGCGATTATCAGGCTGCCAGACGCCGCTCGATCGCAGCCTTGGTTTCCGGCAATTCCTTCGGCAGATGGTGCTCGAGCTGCTTGAACAGCTCGGAGTGCAGCTTCAATTCAGCCTCCCACGCAGCCTTGTCAATGCTGGTCACGGTCGCGAACTGTTCGGCGCTGAAATTCAGGCCTGTCCAGTTCAGATCCTCGTAGCGCGGGCTCACGCCAGTGATGTGCTCCACACCATTGGTCTTGCTGCCTTCGACCCGATCGATCATCCACTTCAGCACGCGCATGTTCTCGCCATAGCCAGGCCAGACGAACTTACCGTCCGCGCCCTTGCGGAACCAGTTGGTCGTATAGATCTTCGGCAGCTTGGCGCCCGAGGCTTCCAGTTTCTTGCCGAGATCGAGCCAGTGCTGGAAGTAGTCGCTCATGTTGTAGCCCATGAACGGCAGCATGGCGAACGGGTCGCGGCGCACGATGCCTTGCTGGCCAGCCGCGGCAGCGGTCGTCTCCGAACCCATGGTCGCGGCCATGTACACGCCTTCCACCCAGTTGCGGGCCTCGGTGACGAGCGGCACAGTGGTCGAGCGGCGGCCACCGAAGATGAAGGCATCGATCGTTACGCCCTTCGGGTCGTCCCACGCCTCGTCGAGCGCCGGGTTGTTGGTGGCCGCCACGGTGAAACGGGCGTTCGGGTGCGCGGCCTTGGCACCGGTTTCCTTGGCGATCTGCGGCGTCCAATCCTTGCCCTGCCAGTCGATCAGGTGCGCGGGCAGCGCCTTGCCCGGTGCGTCCTGTTCCATGCCTTCCCACCACACATCGCCGTCGTCCGTGAGCGCGACGTTGGTGAAGATCACGCCGTCGTCCAGGCTGCGCATGCAGTTCGGATTCGTCAGCATGTTGGTGCCGGGGGCCACGCCAAAGTAGCCGGCCTCGGGGTTGATGGCACGCAGAGAGCCATCGGCCTGCGGTTTGATCCAGGCGATGTCGTCACCGATGGTCGTGACTTTCCAGCCTTCGAAGCCCGCCGGCGGCACCAGCATCGAGAAGTTCGTCTTGCCGCAGGCGCTCGGGAACGCCGCTGCGACGTGGTATTTCTTGCCTTCGGGATTCGTCACGCCGAGGATGAGCATGTGCTCGGCCAACCAGCCTTCGTCGCGACCCATGTTCGAGGCGATGCGCAGGGCGAAGCACTTCTTGCCCAGCAGCGCGTTGCCGCCGTAGCCCGAGCCATAGCTCCAGATCTCGCGCGTCTCGGGATAGTGAACGATGTACTTGGTCTTGTTGCAGGGCCAGGACACGTCCTTCTGGCCGGCCTCGAGCGGCGCGCCCACGGTGTGCATGCAGGGCACGAATTCGCCATCGGCGCCCAGCACCTCGTACACGGCCTTGCCCATGCGGGTCATGATGCGCATGTTGACGGCCACATAGGGCGAGTCGGAGAGTTCGATGCCGATGTGGGCAATCGGCGAGCCCAGCGGGCCCATGCTGAACGGCACGACGTACATCGTGCGGCCCTTCATGCAGCCGTCGAACAGGGGCTGCAGCGTCGCGCGCATTTCGGCCGGGGCCATCCAGTTGTTGGTGGGTCCGGCGTTTTCCTTCTCCTGGGAGCAGATGAAAGTGCGGTCTTCGACGCGCGCAACGTCGCTCGGATCGGACACCGCGAGGAACGAGTTGGGGCGCTTGGCGGGGTTGAGCTTCTTGAAGGTGCCGGCGTCGACAAGTCGCTGGCAAAGGCGGTCGTATTCTTCCTTGCTCCCGTCGCACCAGTGAATGGCTTCGGGTTTGCACAGCGCGGCCATGTCGGCCACCCAGGCAATCAATTTCGCGTTCTTGACGTATGAGGGCGTCTGAATGGTGAGGCCCTTCATCGTGGGTGCGTTCATCGGAAAATCTCCTAAGTTGAAAAATCGTCTTTCCGAACGGGGCGCCGTGCCGCTCAGGCACGGAGGTCCGTTTGAGAAAACGTTTCGCTTTGGGAGACTGCGTCAGCGCGGGCCGCACCGCCCGCGGACAAAGGCGCGAACGCCTGTCAGCGTCAGGCCATGTAGACCGCGATGGATGCCAGTAGCAGCATCAGCACGCCGCCGGCCAGCGGCAGCACCAGTGGCATCAGGTGAACGACCGACTCGACGGCGTCTTTTTCGACAGCGGCGCCCTGGCTCGGCTCGATGGGGGTGGGGTTGGACATCGGGAAGTACCTCGAATACGCAATTGACAAACTGCCGGCATTTTACCGACGGGCAGCCTGGGACCGGTCTAGGGGGTTGCGAGCCCCTGAATAGAACCGTCCGGGGTTGATCTTGCGGCTCAATGCTGCTCTTCGGCTTCGAAGCCGGCGTCCTTCAGCGCGGCCAGCACGCTGGCGAGGTGAGCGCGTCCGCGAGTCTGCAGCACCAGTTCGATGTCGACGTTCTGCGCCGCCAGCATCGTGAAGGCGCGCTGGTGATGGACTTCATCGACGTTAGCGCCCGCTTCGGCCACGGTGGCCGTGATCTGGGCCAAGGAGCCCGGAACATCGCGCGCGCTAACGCGCACGCGAGCCAGCCGGCCAGCCCGCACCATGCCCCGTTCGATGATGGCCGCGAGCAGCAGCGGATCGATGTTGCCGCCCGAAAGAACCAGCCCCACGCGCTTGCCCCTGAAGCGCTCGGGGTGCCGGATCAGCGCCGCCAGGCCGGCCGCGCCCGCGCCCTCGACCAGGGTTTTCTCGATTTCGAGCAGCATCAGCACGCCCTGCTCGATGTCGCCCTCGTCCACCAGCAGCAGGTCGTCGACCTTGCTTGCGATGATCTCCCGCGTGAGCACGCCAGGCGTTCCGACCGCGATGCCCTCGGCGATGGTGCTCTTGCCCTGCGCGTGGTGCGTACCCTTCACCGCATTGACCATGGCTGGAAAGCGCGTGGTCTGCACCCCGACGATCTCGATGCCCGGCTTGCGTTCGCGCGCCGCAACCGCCATGCCGGCAATCAGTCCGCCGCCGCCCACCGCAACCACCAGCGTGTCGAGGTCGGGCACCACGTCGAGCATTTCGAGCGCCACCGTCCCCTGACCCGCGATGATCGCCTCGTCGTCGTAGGGATGCACGAAGGTCAGCCCCTCGCGCTGGGCCAACTCCAGCGCGTGGGCGCGGGCCGCATCCAGCGTGTCGCCGTGCAGCACCACCTCGGCACCGAAACCGCGCGTACGTTCGATCTTCACGCCGGGCGTGAAGCGCGGCATCACGATCAATGCGCGCAACCCCAGCCGCTGCGCGTGATAGGCCACACCCTGCGCATGGTTGCCGGCAGACATGGCGATCACTCCGCGTATACCGTTCTCCGAGAGATCGACCAGCTTGTTGCATGCCCCCCGCTCCTTGAACGAGGATGTGAACTGCAGGTTCTCGAATTTCAGGAACACCTGTGCGCCGACGATCTCGGAGAGCGTGCGCGACTCGACGCAGGGTGTATTGAGCACCTGACCTTGGAGACGCGCCGCGGCGCGCAGGATTTCATCGATTCCGACCATGGCGCGCATTGTGGCTGGAATCGCACCCATGAGGGTTTTTACCGTTCGCCGGTCTTCCCGAAGCCAAAAGTCTGCGTTATGGTCGCTCCGAGATTGTCCTCGTTGGAGGTTGCCTGATGGTCAAGCGTGCGGGTGTCGATGTCGTGGCTGCTGCGGTACGCGGGCAGGCACTGCCGTCGCCCGGCCTCAAGGAGGCGCCGGTGCTCGAGCTGATGTGCTCGCACTTCGTGCTCACGCTGGCGGCCAAACAGGGGCCGCGTTTCAATGTGCGGCGCGACATCAATGGCCTGCTCTCGCTCACGGGGCGGCACCTGGTGTGGCCGGCGGCCGTGCTGCAGCGGCTGCGCGAATTCCTCGGGCGACGCTGCGCGGGCAACGAGGCCTGGAAGGGCGTCGAGGACTTCGACGGCCGCACGCTGCTGGAACGCCACGGCGTGTGGCGCGGCCCGTATGAAGAGGGCACGCTCTTCTTCTATCTCGACGAATACGCGAAAGACCAGCCGAAGGACCTGCTCTCGGTGCTGGCCGTCACGCGCGACTGGCTCACGCACGCGCTGCGCAAGCAATCGACGCTGGTCGAGAAGAACATCGACGCGCTCGCGGGCCTGCTGCAGCTCAACAAGGCCGAGCGCGCGCTGCTGCTCTACGGCACGCTCGCGCGCTACCAGCGCGACCTGCGCTCGCTGCTGGTCGAGTTCAAGGTCAACAACGCTCCCGAGGCCTATGCGGCCATTGCCGACCTCGCGGGCGTGAACGCGAGCGAGGTGGGCGAGGCGTTGCGCGCGGGCTCGCGGCTCGAGCGCATCGGGCTGGTCGAGAACCTCATCTCCGAGCACAACATCACCGACCTGGCCGACCTCATGAAGGTCAGCGAGAAGCTGCCGCCGGTGCTCATGCGCGAGTACCGCGACCACAACGAGCTGATGGCCGTGTTCACGCGGCCCTCGGCCAAGAGCGCGCTGACGCCACACGACTTCTCGTTCGTGCAGGAAGACGCGCAGATGCTCGTCACGTTGCTGCGCGCGGCGGTCGCGCGCAAGGAGCCCGGCGTCAACGTGCTGCTCTACGGGCCGCCCGGCACCGGCAAGACCGAACTCGCAAAGGTTGTCGCGCAGGCTGCAGGACTCGAACTCTTCGAAGTCGAGTATGCCGACCGCGACGGCAATTCATTGAGTGGCCGCGACCGCTACCGCTCGCTGCAGATCGCCCAAGTGTTCCTCAAGGGCAGCGCGCAGGCCGCACTGCTGTTCGACGAGGTCGAGGACGTCTTCCCGCCCATCAGCACCGAGGCTGCGCAGTTCATGGCGCGCGCCGAGCAGATCCCGGCGCCCACCAGCGGCAGCGTGAGCGGCAAGGCCTGGGTCAACCAGATCCTCGAGGCCAACCCCGTGCCCACGCTGTGGGTCACCAACCGCATCGAGCAGATCGATCCGGCCTTCCGTCGCCGCTTTGCCTACCACCTGGAGCTGAAGTCGCCGCCGCCGGGCGCGCGCGAGCAGCTCGTGAAGAAGACGCTCGAAGGCGTGGTCGTGTCCGAGGCCTTCACCGCCAAGCTGGCCGAGCGAAAAGGCCTCACGCCCGCGCAGATCCGCACGGCAGTGCGCTTTGCGGGTCTCGCGCGAACCGACGATGCTTCGGTGGAAGCGCTCATCGAACGCCAGCTGCGCAACGCAGACCTCGCCTTGGGCACGCTCGATGCCGGACGCGGCGAGCGCCGCAGCGTGACCACCTACGACCTCGACATGCTCCATGTCGAGACCCGCTTCGAGATCCCGCGCATCGTCGAGGCACTGAAGGCGCGCGGCCACGGCACGCTGTGCTTCTACGGCGCGCCCGGCACCGGCAAGACCGCGCTGGCCGAGCACATCGCCAAGGCCGTGGGCCGTCCGCTCATCGTCAAGCAGGCCAGCGACCTCATGAGCAAGTACGTCGGCGAAACCGAGCAGAACATGGCCGCCATGTTCCGCGAGGCCGAGAACGAAAAGGCCGTGTTGCTGCTCGACGAGGCCGACAGCTTCCTGCAGGACCGGCGCGGCGCGCAGCGCACCTACGAGGTCACCGAGGTCAACGAGATGCTGCAGGGCATGGAGCGCTTCAACGGCGTCTTCGTCTGCACCACCAACCTGCTCGACCGGCTCGACCAGGCCGCGCTGCGGCGCTTCACCTTCAAGATCAAGTTCATGCCGCTCACCGCCGCGCAGCGCGAGCGCATGTTCGTGACCGAGGCGCTTGCGGGCGACGCCGCGCTCATGACAGGTTCCATGCGTTCGCGGCTGGCCCCGCTGACACAGCTGTGCCCGGGCGATTTCGCGGCGGTGAAACGGCAGACCGACATACTGGCGGCCGAGTTTTCCGCGACCGAATTCCTTGACCAGCTCGAAGCCGAGCACCGTATCAAGCCCGAAGTGCGCGAATCGCGCGGCATGGGTTTCGTGCAATAGCGGGAACAGAAGAAAACCGGGCGCGCGAAACATCCGCGCGTCCGGGCTACGAGGAGGAACGTATGGACTTTCGCAAGGTCGACGCGCGGCTGCTGCCGCGCCCAGGCGCATCGGTTGCGGGCGCCGCGCTCGCGGTGGCCTGCCTGCTGGCGGGTTGCGGAGGTGGCGGAGGCGGTGGCGGTGGCGCAGGCCTGCCGATCGGCCTGCTGCCCGGAACCACGGCACCGCCCGCCAGCGGTGGCGGCGATGGCGGCATCGTCGCCTCGGCCACGGTTGCCGGCCTGTGCGCGGCGCCGCGCGCGGGCGTCAACCCCGACACGGGTGCCGCCTATCCGGACCGCGCTGGCTCGCTCGACAACGAGAAGAGCTGGGTGCGCGGCTGGATCGACGAAACCTACCTCTGGTACACCGAGGTGCCGACCACGCTCAAGGCCGCCGACTACGCCACGCCGGTCGCCTGGTTCAACGTGCTCAAGACGCCGCTCACCACGGCTTCGGGCCGTGCCAAGGACCGCTTTCACTTTACCTACGACACCGAGGTGTACCGCCAGCTGTCGCAGGGCGGCGTGTCGGCCGGCTACGGCATGGAGACGGCGGCGATACGCAGCTCGCCGCCGCGCGACATCCGCATCGCCTTTGTCGAGCCGAACTCGCCCGCTACCAATGCGAGCCTGCAGCGCGGCGCGAAGATCCTCACCATCGACGGCATCAACGTCGTCAGCAGCACCGGCACCGCCAACGTCAATGCGATCAACGCCGCCCTTTCGCCCAAGGCCGTCGGCGAATCGCACACCTTCACCTTCGAAGTGAACGGCGTCGCGCAGTCTCCCGTGCAGTTGACGGCCGCGAAGGTCACCAGCACGCCGGTGCAGAACGTCCAGGTCATCGACACCGGCAGCGGCCGCGTGGGCTACCTGCTGTTCAACGACCACATCACGACCTCCGAGGCGCAGCTCATTGCCGCGGTGAACACCTTCAAGCAGGGCGCGGGCATCCAGGATCTCGTGCTCGACATGCGCTACAACGGCGGCGGCCAGCTGCTCATCGCCAGCCGGCTGGCCTACATGATCTCGTCGCCGGCGGTGACCGCGGGCAAGACCTTCGAGCAACTCACCTTCAACGACAAGAACCCGTTCCACCTGACGGCGGCGCAGACCCTGACGCCCTTCACCGGCACCAGCCGCAGCGGCCAGGCGCTGCCTACGCTGGGCCTCTCGCGCGTCACGGTGCTCACCGGCCCCGACACCTGCTCGGCGAGCGAGTCGGTCATCAACAGCCTGCGCGGCGTGGGGGTCACCGTCAACCTCGTCGGCGGCACCACCTGCGGCAAGCCCTACGGCTTCTACCCGCAGGACAACTGCGGCACCACCTATTTCGCGATCCAGTTCAAGGGCGTGAACCAACAGGGCAGCGGCGACTACGGCGACGGCTTCGCGCCCACCGCGGGTTGCACCGTGGCCGACGACTTCACCCACCAGCTCGGGGACCAGAGCGAGGCGCGGCTGTCCGCGGCGCTCACGCTGCGCAGCACCGGCGCCTGCCCGGCCGGGTCGTCCAAGGCCCTGGCGCCGGGCCTGGACAAGAGCCAGGCCGTGCCCGATGTGGAGCAGCCCTACATGCCTGGCCGCTCGCCGCTGCGCGAGAACCGGCTGATCGATCCCGCACCCGATCCGGCCTGATCCGACCGGCCCGCGCAAACCCCTAGGTTGTGGCGCTTGCCATGGCCGCGGCTTGCGCCGTAGAGTTGGCAAACGTTTGCGCAAAGCTTTGCGCAAACGTTTGTATTTCAGTGCCTTCGACTGAAAACCAACCTCTTAGTCTCAGGAGCGGAAGATGCAGATGCGCAAATGGATCGGGGCGATGTTCATCGCCGTCATCACGGTGTTGGCGGGCTGCGGCGGCGGCGACGGAGGCGGCGGCATCGGCCTGGGCCCGGGCTTCGGCGGCGGATCGGGCGGCTCCACGGCGCAGAAGATCATCATCGACAGCGACTACAACACCATGAGCGACGACGGCCAGCTCGGCGTCATGGCAGTCCAATTGCAGGCCAGCGGCAAGGTGCAGGTCATGGGCATCAGCGTGGTGTCGGGCAACCAATGGCTCAAGCAAGGCGTGGCCGACGCGCTGATGTCGATGGAGCGGCTCGGCGTGGGCAACCGCATCGGCGTCTACGTGGGCGCGAACTACGCACTCAACCACAGCTTCGCCGACGTGCAAGCCGAGATGGCCGCGGGTGCCGGCGGCGACGGCTATCTCGGCGCCTGGGGCGGTCCCGAGCCGAAGACCGATGCCGACCTCAAGCCCTCGCCCGACGGCTTTGCGCAGCACACCGTCGTGCAGCGCAAGAGCGCGGTCGACTTCATCGTCGACACCGTGAAGGCCAATCCCGGCCAGATCACCATTCTTGCCATCGGCCCGCTCACCAACATCGCACTCGCGGCGAAGCAGAACCCCGAGATCGTCCCGCTCATCAAGAAGATCATCTACATGGGCGGTGCCATCGACGTGGCGGGCAACACCACCAAGGCCGCCGAGTTCAACTGGTGGTTCGACCCCGACGCCGCGCAGTACGTGGTGCGGCTGCCGATCCCGCAGGTGGTGGTGCCGCTGGACGTGACCGACACCGTGTTCCTCACCAAGACCATCTACGACCGCATCGCGCACCCGGCCAAGCCCACGGCCGTGACCGACGTGTTCCAGAAGCTCAACGGCTACGGCTTCGACGGCAAGAACGGCTTCGAGAACAACCCGAACTACACCCAGAACATCTGGGACACCCTCACGCTGGCCTACCTGATCGACCCGGGCTACGCCACGCAGACGGTGGACCGCTACGTCGACGTGATCGCCAAGCCTGGCGCGGCAGACAACGGCCGCTCCATCGGCTATGCCTCGCAGCCTGCGGGCCCCACGCTGCAGAAGATGACGGTGGTGAAGAAGTTCGACAACGCGCGCTTCTTCGAGCTGTACGTCGACCTGCTCACGCGGCCGGTGCCGGTCGTGCTGCCCGCGACGAACTGAAGGCTAGAAGGCCTCGCACACCCGCAGCACTTCGCTGCCATAGGCCTCGAGCTTCTTGGTGCCGATGCCGCTGATGCCCTGCAGGTCTTCGAGCGTCGCCGGTGCCCGCTCGGCGATGGCCGCCAGCGTGGCGTCGTGGAAGATCACGTAGGCCGGCAGGTTGTGCTCCTTCGCCACTTCGGCGCGCCATGCCTTGAGCGCCTCGAAGCGCTTCTTGCCGGTGTCGTCGAGCTTGGCGGCGGCCGGCGAGGGCGCGCCCTTGACGGTCTTCTCGCGCCGGGACTTGCGCTCCGCCGGTGACGACACCGATTCGCGCAGCGTCACGCTCGCCTCGCCCTTGAGCACCGCGCGCGAGCCTTCGGTGAGCTTCAGCGTGTTGAACGCCTCCGCGTCGACCGCGAGCGCGCCCGTGGCGATCAGCTGGCGCAGCACGCCGCGCAGCGCCACCTCGCTGAACTCCGCGCCGATGCCGAAGGTGCTGATGCGCTCGTGGCCGAACTGCTTGACCTTCTCGGTCGGCTTGCCGCGCAGGATGTCCATGATGTGCCCGGCGCCGAAGCTGATGCCGCTCAACTGCTGCACGCGGTAGATGGTGCTCAGCAGCTTGCGCGCGGCATCGGTGCCGTCCCACACCTGCGGTGGGTTCAGGCAGTTGTCGCAGTTGCCGCAGGGCGTGCTCTTCTCGCCGAAATAGCCCAGCAGGCGCACGCGCCGGCAGTCGCTCGCCTCGGCCAGCGAGAGCAGCGCGTCGAGCTTGCCGCGCATCACCTGCTTGAATTCCTCGCCGGCAGGGCTCTCGTCGATCATGCGGCGCTGGTTCACCACGTCCTGCAGGCCGTAGGTCATCCAGGCGTCGGCGGGGCCCCCGTCGCGGCCCGCGCGGCCGGTTTCCTGGTAGTAGCCTTCGATGTTCTTGGGCATGTCCAGGTGGCCGACAAAGCGCACATCGGGCTTGTCGATGCCCATGCCGAAGGCGATGGTCGCGACCATCACGATGCCTTCCTCGCGCAGGAAGCGGTCCTGGTGCTTCTGGCGCACCGCCGCATCGAGCCCGGCGTGATAGGGCAGCGCGTTGATGCCGGCGTCGCGCAGCATCACCGCCACGTCTTCCACCCGCTTGCGCGACTGGCAATAGACCACGCCCGCATCGCCTTCATGCTCGCGCTCGATGAAGCGCAGCAGCTGCGTGGTCGCGTCCTTCTTCTCGACGATGGTGTAGCGGATGTTCGGTCGGTCGAAGCTGGAGACGAACTGGCGCGCCTCCTCGAGCTGCAGCCGCTCGACGATGTCGGCGCGCGTCAGGTTGTCGGCCGTGGCCGTGAGCGCGATGCGCGGCACGCCGGCGTAGCGCTCGTGCAGCACGGTGAGCGCGCGGTACTCGGGGCGGAAGTCGTGGCCCCACTGGCTCACGCAATGCGCCTCGTCGATCGCGAACAGCGAGAGCTTGCCGCGCTCCTTCAGCGAATCGAGCTGCGACAGGAAGCGCGGCGTGTTCACGCGCTCGGGCGCCGCGTACAGCAGCGTGATCTCGCCGCGCAGCATGCGGCGCTCCACGTCCTGCGTCTCTTCCCAGTCGAGCGTGGAATTGAGAAAAGCCGCGCTCACCCCCGCCTCGTGCAGCGCGCCTACCTGGTCGTGCATCAGCGCGATCAGCGGCGACACCACCACCGCCACTCCGTGCCCCGCGCGCTGCCGCGCGATAGCAGGGATCTGGTAGCACAGCGACTTGCCGCCGCCCGTGGGCATCAGCACCAGCGCGTCGCCGCCGCCGACCACGTGGTCGACGATGTCCTGCTGGGCCCCGCGGAACTGCGCATAGCCGAAGACTTCGTGAAGGATGTCGGCGGGTGCGCTGCTGCCGGAGGCGTCGATGGGGCGGGGAGCGAGAGAGGACACAGGCAGCGGAGGGGAGGTCGGAAGG